>JBJMLJ010000612.1:0-3557 GCA_045805365.1 Thermoleophilaceae bacterium | reverse complement strand
GCAGGCGGTGGCGCCGCGGATCTCGCCGGCGGGACAGTTCACGTTGAGCAGCGTGCCCTCCGGCATCGGGATCCGCCCGAGCTCCTCCACCATCCGCGCCACGAACGAGGCGGCCTGCGCGAAGTCGTCCGCCTCCCACCGGCGCCCGGCCCGGAAGTCGACCACACCCCGCTCCGCCTGCTGAGAGACGGCGATCGCCGGGATGCCGAGCACGATCCCCTCGAGCGCCGCGGCGACCGTGCCCGAGTAGGTGATGTCGTCCCCCAAGTTCGAGCCCTGGTTGATGCCGGAGACGATCAGGTCGGGCTCCGACTCGACCAGGCCGAGGGCGGCGAAGCGGACGCAGTCGACGGGCGTCCCGTCGGTGGCGAAGCCCGTCGTCCCGTCGCCGAACTCGATCTCGTCCACCCAGAGAGGCTTGCGCGTGGTGATGCTGCGCGCCGTCGCGCTGCGGTTGGAATCCGGCGCGATCACCGCCAGCTCGATCTCGGGCACCTCGAGCAGCGCTCGGCGCATGGCGTTCAGGCCGATCGCCTGGATGCCGTCGTCGTTGGTGAGGAGAACCTTCATAGGACGGCCTTTGAGGTTAGTAGGCCACGGACTCCAGGTAGAGGCCGTGCGGCGGGGCGGTGTCGCCCGCCTCGCTGCGCGGGGCGCCCTTGAGGAGGCGGGCGAACTGGTCGGGTTTCGTGCGCAGCATCGTGCCCACCAGCGTCCGCACCATGTGGCGCATGAAGGTGTCCGCCTCGATCCAGAACGCGAGCACGTGCCCGGACTCCTCGAGCCACTCCGCACGCATGACATGGCGCTCGAAGCGGACGTGGTCGGTCTGGGTCGGCGTGAAGGCCGTGAAGTCGTGCGTGCCCACGGTCGCCGCCGCGCAGGCCTCCAGCGGCTCGCGCTCGAGCGGGCGCGGCCAGTGGAGCGCCCGGCCTCGTTCGAAGGGGCTGGCCGGCCGGCGGACGTGGACGCGGTAGCGGTAGGTGCGGCTGCGCGCGTGGCGGCGGGCGTCGAAGCCGTCCGCGGCCGGCTCGCTGGCGAGGACCCGTACGTCGGGCGGGAGGACGCCGTTCAGCGACTCGGCCGTCAGCGGCTCCCCGGCATGGCTCGCGACCTGGCCGCGCGCGTGAACGCCCGCGTCCGTCCGCCCGGCGACCGTCAGGGCGACCGGCTCGCCGCGGATCGTCCGGATCGCGTCCTCCACCGTCTCCTGCACCGACCGCAGACCGGGCTGGCGCGCCCAGCCGGCGAAGTCGGCCCCGTCGTACTCGAGCAGCAGCCGGGCGGTCAACCGCGCTTGCGCGCCAGGATGACGAGGTACTCGTTCGTGATCCGCAGGGACCCGTCGTCCGCCTCGTTGAAGCGGTCGGCCATCTCGCGAATGTCGTGCAGCATCGCGTCGAACTGCTCCGGCGAGAGCGCCTGCCTCGCAGCGGCCATGGTCGGCACCGTCTCCGCGAAGCGTGTCGCGAAGCTGTCCTGCGACTGGTCCTCCTGGACGAACCGCCGGGGCTCGCACTCGACCGACACCGGCAGTCCCGCGAACCGCTCGCGTGCCGTCTCCTCGACTCCCCACTCCTCGCTCAGGGGCTGGCCGGGGGACGGCGGCGCGTACTTTCGGCCGAGCCCGATCAGCTCCGCCGTGAAGCTGCCGGGTGTCCAGGCGGTCATGCCGATCGTCCCGCCCGGCCGGGTAACGCGGACCAGCTCGCGGGCGACGACCTCCGGGCGCGGCGGGATCACCGCGCCGAACACCGAGCCCACGCAGTCGAAGCGGGCGTCCTCGAAGGGCAGGTCCTCGGCATCCGCCTCCACCCACTCGACCTCGAAGCCCTCCTCTGCCGAGCGGGCGCGACCGCGCTCGACCTGCCCGGGAGAGAGGTCGGAGGCCACCACCTTGGCGCCCTCGTAGGCGCAGGCGATGGCGAAGTTGCCGTCCCCTGCTGCCACGTCGAGCACCTCCTGCCCCGCGGAGACGGCGCAGGCGTCGCGAAGCGCCTCGGCCGCGGGACGCAGGAGCCTGGACAGGACGCTGTAGTCGCCCTGCGCCCAGATCCACGCGTGGCGCTGCTTGATCTGCGCGACGTCCACCGGATCGAGCCTAATCGATCGCCTTTCGCGGACCGATGCAACGCAGCCGCGTCAGCCGCAGCGCGCGAGCGCCTTGGCGTAGAAGCGCAGGTAGGCGCCCCAGTGGGCGCGCCAGTAGGGGCGCTCGTGGGCGCCGGGCCAGCGGTGCACGTGGATGCGGACATGGCCGGCGCGGAGCGCGGCGACGAACGCCCGGTCGCCCGGGTCGAACGGATCGCGCGTGCCCGCGTCGAGCCAGAGAGGCTGGCGGGCAAACCGGCGCGGATGGGCGCGGGCCATCCCGACGACGTCGTTGCGCTCGAAGTCGGCCTGGTCGTCGAACGCCCCGGGAGCGGTCTGTGAGGCCTGCGTCCAGAGCGCCGGCGAGTGCCCGCCGACGGCGCAGAAGCGGCGGTCGCTGTGCACGGACACGTCGTAGGCGCCGAAGCCGCCCATCGACATCCCGCCGATGGCCACCCGGCTGATGTCGGTCCCGAAGCGCGCCTCGGCCTGGGGGATGACCTCCCCCGTGACGTAGGCGGCCCAGCGGCCGTCGTCGCGGTCGTGCCAGTAGGAGTGGTCGCCGCCGCTCGGGAAGACGACCACCGGGCCGCGGCTGCCGAGGCTGTGGAGCGCGGCGAACATCTCGCCGTCGAGGTTGCTGTCCTCGTCGTTTCCGCGCCCGTGCAGGAAGACGAGCAGTGGGCGGCCGCGGCCGTTCGTGCCGGCCGGGATCACGGCCGTCTCGCGCATGCTGCGGTCGACGAACGCGCTCTCGACCGTGAAGTGGACGATGCGGGCGCCCTGGGTGTTGGTGCCCTCCTCGAGCTGGCTCACCGACAGGATGCCCACGCCCACGACCGCGAGGACGAGCACCACGATCGCCGCGATCCAGATGCGACCCAAGCTCAGCCGGCGTCCTCGATCGGGACCGGCTCGATCTCGTCGGCCGGCTCGAAGCCGAGGATCCGGCCGTAGAAGTAGAGCTCCGCCTCGAGGCAACGGACGATCGTCTCCTGCTTCCGGAACCCGTGCTGCTCGCCGTCGAAGGCGAGGTAGGCATGGGCCACGCCGTTCGCCTTCAGCGCGGCGACCATCTGCTCGGCCTGCGACGGCGGGACCACCTCGTCCTCCAGGCCCTGGAAGAGGATCACCGGCGAGCGCAGCCGCTCCGCGAAGTGGATCGGTGAGCGCTCGCGATAGGTGTCGGCCGCCTCCGGATAGGGACCGATCAGGCCGTCGAGGTAGCGCGACTCGAACTTGTGCGTGTCCTTGGCCAGCGTCTCGGCGTCGGCGACCCCGTAGTAGCTGGCGCCGCTTGCGAAGGAGTCGTGGAAGACGAGTGCGCACAGGGTCGTGTAGCCGCCCGCGCTGCCGCCGTGGATGAGCAGCTTGTCCCCGTCCACCTCGCCGGAGTCGGCGAGGTAGCGCGCGGCGGCGATGCAGTCCGCCGTGTCCACGATCCCCCAGGTGCCGCGCAGGCGCTC
>JBJMLJ010000611.1:0-1761 GCA_045805365.1 Thermoleophilaceae bacterium | reverse complement strand
GAAGCCGACGGTGTCGGTCAGGAGATAGGTGCGGCCGCCGACCTCGAAGGTCCTGGTGGTCGGGTCGAGCGTGTGGAAGAGGCGCTCGCGGACCTCGGTGTCGGCGCCCGTGAGGGCGTTCAGCAGCGTCGACTTGCCGGCATTGGTGTAGCCGGCGAGGGCCACCGTCGGCAGCGCCGCCCGCTCGCGCTCGCGCCGCATCGTCTGGCGGGTCGACTTGGTGTGGTCGAGGCGCCGCTTGAGGGCGGCGATCCGGTCGCGCGCCAGGCGGCGGTCGGTCTCGATCTGGGTCTCGCCGGGGCCCCTCGTCCCGATGCCGCCGTCGATCCGGCCCGCGCCCAGCCGCTCGAGATGCGTCCACAGCCCGCGCATGCGGGCGAGGTTGTACTCGAGCTGCGCCAGCTCGACCTGGAGCTTGCCCTCGGCGGTGTGGGCGTGGTCGGCGAAGATGTCGAGGATGATCGCCGTGCGGTCGATCACCGGCACGCCGAGCGCGTCCTCGAGGTTGCGCTCCTGGCGTGGCAGCAGCTCGTCGTCGCAGGCCACGAGGTTCGCGTCGGCCGCGGCAATGGCTCGCTTCAGCTCGGCGAGCTTGCCCTTCCCGAAGTAGCGGTCGGGGTCGGGCGCGGGGCGCCGCTGCGTGAGCTCGCCCGCGACGGCCACACCCGCCGTCCGGAGCAGCTCGCGCAGCTCCCCGAGGTCCGGCGCTTCCGGTGCCGCCGCGATACAGAGCGCACGCTGCCTGGCCCGGGGGTTCTGTATCCCGTCGCCGTAGCTCTGCATTCGGAGTGAAGTGTAGGCGCGGTAGGCTGCCGCCGTGCGCGTGTTCGTAACAGGCGCGACCGGTTTCATCGGCGGACACGTGGCGCGGCTGCTCAGGGAGCGAGGCGACGACGTAGCCGCGCTGGTGCGCACCCCCGAGAAGGGCGAGCCGCTCCGCGAGCTCGGCTGCGATCTGGTCGAGGGCGACCTCTCCCACGAGGAGGCAATCAAGGGAGGCGTCGAGGGCTGCGACGCCGTCATCCACGTCGGCGCCGTCTACAAGGTCGGGATTCCCCAGTCGGAGCACGAGGCGATGTGGGACGCAAACGTCCGCGGGACGGAGCGCGTGCTCGACGCCGCCCACGACGCCGGCGCGAAGCGAATCGTCTACGTCTCCACCTGCAACGTCTTCGGCAATACGCACGGGGAGCTCGTCGACGAGAGCTACCGGCGAGACGAGTCGGAGGGCTTCCTCTCCTATTACGACGAGACGAAGTACCGCGCCCACGAGGCGGCCGAGGAGCGCATCGGCAAGGGCTATCCGATCGTGATCGTCCAGCCGGCCGGCGTCTACGGGCCGAACGACCACTCCGAGATCGGGAACATGATCGACCAGGCCCGGACCGGCAAGCTGAAGCTGAAGATGTTCCCCGAGACCGGGTTCATGCTGATCCACGTCGAGGACGTGGCCAAGGGGATCCTGCTGGCCCTCGACCGGGGCGAGGTCGGCGAGGCCTACATCCTGGCCGGGGAGCAGACCCGGATGGGCGACCTCGTGGACCGGGTCGCCGAGAAGTCCGGCCGCAAGCCGCCGCGGGGGACGATGCCCGCGGGGCTGATCAAGGCGTCCGCTCCGCTCGGCCCCGCGGTGGGACCCCTGCTCGGCTTCCCGCCCAACCTGCGCGAGCTGATCCGCGTCTCGGACGGGGTCACCTACTGGGCGACGGACGAGAAGGCCCGTCGCGAGCTCGGCTTCGAGCCGCGCGACCTCGACGCGGG
>JBJMLJ010000610.1:0-2941 GCA_045805365.1 Thermoleophilaceae bacterium | reverse complement strand
GGCATGGAATGGCCAACGGGCCCGAGAACGAGACCACTTCCCAGGGAGATCTCAGCGAGCGTGAGATCCGCGTCGCCGTGGTCGGCCTCGGCTATTGGGGCCCCAACGTGCTGCGCAACGCCTACGACGCGGAGGGCGTCCGCGTCGTGGCGGGCTGCGACTCGGATCCCGACGCCCTCGCCCGCCAGGCCCGCCGCTACGAGTTCCTGAAGCTCGTCTCGCATGTCGACGACGTCCTCGAGGACCCGGGGGTGGACGCGGTCATGCTCGCCACCCCGGTCTCGACCCACTACGAGCTCACCAGGCGGTCGCTCCTGGCGGGCAAGCACGTCCTCGTGGAGAAGCCGCTCGCCTCGACGGTCACCGAGGCGCGCGACCTGATCCACCTTGCCGAGAACAGCCAGCTCGTCCTGATGCCGGGCCACACCTTCCTCTACTCGCCGCCCGTGGTCACGGTGAAGCAGATGCTCGACGCGGGCGAGCTCGGCCGGATCAACTTCGTCACCTCCACCCGCGTCAACCTCGGCATCCACCAGCGCGACATCAGCGTCGTCCGCGACCTCGCGCCGCACGACTTCTCGATCCTGCTCTATTGGCTCGGCGCGCCGGCATCCGCCCGCGCGATCGGCCGCGACGCCGTCGTTCCCGGGGTCGTGGACGTCGCGTTCATCGACCTGGGCTACGACGACGGCTGCGTCGCCCACATCGACCTCTCCTGGCTCGCGCCTACGAAGCTCCGGAGGACGGTGGTGGTCGGCGACAAGAAGATGGTCGTCTACGACGACACGAGCCCCGAGCAGGTCCGCGTCTTCGACCGGCGCGTCGAGTTCATCGACCCGCGCAGCTTCGGCGAGTTCCAGCTCTCCTATCGGTCCGGAGACGTGCTCTCCCCGCACATGCAGGCGGCCGAGCCGCTGCGACTCGAGATCCAGGACTTCGCCGAGGCCATCCGCTCCCGTCGGAGGCCGCGCTCGGACGCCGACTTCGGGCTCGAGGTCGTCCGGATGGTCGGCGCCGCCGAGACCTCCCTGAACGAGGGCGGCAGGGTGGTCGGCCTGGAGGAGGCGGACAGCGCGCCGCCGCCCAGCCGCGGCAACGGCTGGTCGTCACCGCGGCACCCGCGCCCGGCCACCGACGAGGAGGAGGACCAGACCGTTCCGCTGGTCGACGTCACCCGCTCGCTCAGCCCGCTGCGGCCGGCGCTGAAGGACCGGCTCGAGCTGCTGGCCCGGGAGGGGGACTTCACGCTGGGCCGCGAGCTCGCCGCCTTCGAGCGTGAGTTCGCCGGCTACTGCGGAGCGAAGGGCTGCGTGGGCGTGTCCGACGGCACCGCCGCGCTCGCGCTGGCGCTCGCCGCCCTCGACGTCGGGCCCGGCGACGAGGTCGTGACCACGCCCGCCACGTTCATCGGGACGGTGGAGTCGATCCTGGCGACCGGCGCGCGGCCGGTCTTCGCCGACGTCGACCCCGTCACCCGCTGCATCTCGCCGCAGGCGGTGGCCGACGCCCTGGGCTCCGCCACGCGCGCGGTCGTCCCGGTCCACCTGTACGGACGGCCGGCTCCGATCCGTGAGATCAAGGCGGTCTGCGCCGAGGCCGGCGTGGCCCTGGTGGAGGACGCCGCCCAGGCGCACGGCGCCCGCCTCGGCAGCCGCCGCACCGGCGCGCTCGGCACCGCGGCCTCGTTCTCCTTCTACCCGACCAAGAACCTGGGCGCCCTGGGCGACGCCGGCGCGGTGGTCTCCGACGATCCGGAGCTGCTGTCGGTGGTTCGCTCGCTGCGCGACCATGGCGCCGCCGAGGAGAGCCGCCACCTGCACGTCAACGACGGCACCACGGCGAGGCTCGACAACCTCCAGGCCGCCTTCCTGCGGGTGAAGCTGCCGCTCCTCGACGAATGGAACGCCCAGCGCCGCCGGGCGGCGGACCTGTACCGGGAGCTGCTCGACGGCGCGCCGCTGACGCTGCCGCCGGACGATCCCCCGACGGGCCAGCAGGTCTACCACCTGTTCGTCGTCGAGGTCGACGAGCGCGACGCGGTCAAGGACGCGATGCTGGCCCAGGGGATCCAGACGGGCGTCTACTACCCGCTGCCCGTCCACCTCCAGCCCGTCTGGCGCGAGCGCGGCTACGGGCCGGGCGACTTCCCGGAGGCCGAGGCGCTGGCCGAACGGGCGCTGGCGCTACCGATGTTCCCGGGCATCTCCGACGCCGAGATCCGCCGGGTCAGCTCCGCGCTGCAAGCGGCACTGGCGGCGCCGGCGCGGTTCGGCGTCCGCACGCGGGGCTAGGAGTCCGCGGCCTCCAGGAAGGCCTTGTAGCGCTTGACCTCGCGCTCGGCGCGGTGGCGCTCCTCGGAGTCCTCGTCGGCGCGCTCGACCGCATCCTCCGCCTCCTTCAGCCGCGACTCGAAGGCGCCGCGGTCGATCTCGTCGGGCGGGATCGCCTCCTCGACCAGGACGAGCGCCGAGTTGTCCACCACCTGCAGGTAGCCCTCGCCCTGAGCGAAGCGGACGACGTCCGACTCCGACTTGTAGAGCCGCAGCTCGGTCGGCTCGAGGATGCCCATCAGCGGGGCGTGGTTCGCCAGGACGCCGATCGAGCCGGTGGTCGTCCGGGACGAGAGCATCTCGACCTCGTCGTCGAACGCCTTGCCCTCAGGGGTCAGCACTTCTACTTGGAACTTTTCCTTGGCCATGGAATTGGGAGGTAGGAATTAGGAACTAGGAGCTACTCGGAGCCCTCCTCCTCGTCGGACTCGTCCTCCGACTTCTCTTCGTCCTCGCCTTCCTCTTCCTCCTCCTCGCCCTCATCCCCCCGCGCCGACTCGACGACGTCGTCGATGGTGCCCTTCAGCAGGAAAGCGCGCTCGGGCAGGTCGTCGTGCTTGCCATCGATGATCTCCTTGAACGAGCGCACCGTGTCCTCGATCGAGACGTAG
>JBJMLJ010000609.1:0-5440 GCA_045805365.1 Thermoleophilaceae bacterium | reverse complement strand
GTGAAGATGGTGTTCTCGGCCACCGTGGCCATCGCGTTGGGGTTGGTCTTCTCGCCCGTCCCCGGCGCCACCCCGAAGAAGCCGGCCTCGGGGTTGATCGCATAAAGGCGCCCATCGCTGCCGAACCGCATCCACGCAATATCGTCGCCGATCGTCTCGGCCGTCCAGCCGGAGAGAGCCGGCTCGAGCATTGCGAGGTTGGTCTTGCCGCAGGCCGACGGGAAGGCGCCCGCGATGTGCTTCACGTCGCCCTCCGGCGAGGTGACCTTGAGGATCAGCATGTGCTCGGCGAGCCAGCCCTCGTCGCGGGCCATGACCGAGGCGATCCGCAGGGCGAAGCACTTCTTGCCGAGCAGCGCGTTGCCGCCGTAGCCCGAGCCGTAGGACCAGATCTCGCGGGTCTCCGGGAAGTGGACGATCCACTTGTTGTCGGCGTCCGCCGGCCAGGGCACGTCCTGGCGGCCGTCGACCAGCGGGTAGCCCACCGAGTGCAGGCAGGGGACGAACTCGCCGTCCTCGCCGAGCACGTCGAGAGCGTCCTGCCCCATGCGGGTCATGATCCGCATCGACACCGCCACGTACGCCGAGTCCGTCAGCTGCACGCCGATGTGCGCGATCGGTGAGCCGAGGGGGCCCATGGAGAAGGGCACCACGTACATCGTCCGCCCGCGCATCGAGCCCTTGAAGAGGCCGGTGAGCGTCTCGCGCATCTCGTCCGGCGCCCGCCAGTTGTTGTTGGGGCCTGCGTCGTCCTGGCGCTCGGAGCAGATGAAGGTGCGGTCCTCGACGCGGGCGACGTCGCCGGGATCCGACCGCGCCAGGTAGGAGTTCGGGCGCTTCGCGTCGGACAGGCGCTCAAAGGTCCCGGCCTCGACCAGCTCGGCACAGAGACGGTCGTACTCCTCAGCGGAGCCGTCGCACCAGTGGACGTCGTCGGGCTGCGTGAGCTCGGCCACTTCCTCGACCCAGCGAAGGAGATTCGCGTTTGTGGTCGGCGCGGCGGCGGTCGTCTGAGATGCCATGTCCGGTGTCAGCTGCTCCTGGTTCGGGATTTGAGGGGCGCTAAGGCTACCCGGCCGTCCCTACACTGGCCCCCATGCGAGCGGTGCTGCGGTTCGTCGCCTCCGTTCTGATGGTCAGCGGGGCGATGCTCATCGCCGATGCCGCTCTTACCCTGACCTGGCAGGAGCCAGTCTCGGCTTTTCTGGCGAATCGCCAGCAAACCAAGCTCAAGCACCAGCTGGCGAAGCTGCCGCCCAGCGCCCACGACCTGATCCGCTTCAAGCCGCTCAAGGGCGACGCGATCGGCGAGATCGAGATGCCCGCGATCCACAAGCACGCCTACGTCGTCCAGGGCGACGACACCGACTCCCTGCGCAAGGGCCCCGGTCACTACCCGGACACCCCGCTGCCCGGGAAGCGCGGCACCGTGGCGATCGCCGGCCACCGCACCACCCACGGAGCGCCGTTCCGCCACATCGACAGCCTCAAGCCGGGCAACAGGATCATCCTGGCGATGCCCTACGGGACGTTCACCTACCGCGTCGAGCGAACCCGGATCGTCGACCCGAACGCGACCTGGATCAAGGACAAGGTCTCCTACAACCGGCTCGTCCTGAGCGCCTGCCACCCGCTCTACAGCGCGGCGCAGCGGATCGTGGTCTTCGCGCGCCTCGCGCGGAAGGGGCCTGCTCAGGTGTACAGCTAGCTGCGTATCCGCACCGGCACCGTGCCGCCTCCGACCTGCGACTCGTCCCGACTCTCGAAGAACAGGACGAGGGCTATCAGCAACGTAATCGAAACAGCCAGCACGGCCAACCAGTAGACGATCTTTCCGAGAACCCGCACGGTCGCGGCGCAAGGATAGGGCCGCACTCCGTGACTTGACATCCTTGCCGGAGTTCAAGCCTTACTGACCGGGTGCCGAATAGCGCTAATGACATGCCGAAGCGTGCCGTCATCCTCGCGGGCGGCAAGGGGTCCAGGCTCGGCCCCTACACGACCGTGCTCCCCAAGCCCCTCCTCCCAGTCGGAGACCGGGCGATCCTCGACGTGGTCGTGCACCAGCTGCGGGACTACGGCTTCACCGATCTGACCCTGGCGGTGGGATATCTCGCCCACCTGGTCCGGGCGGTGATGGGCGACGGGTCCAACCTCGGCGTCAGCATCGACTACCACGAGGAGGAAGAGCCGCTCGGCACCGTCGGGCCGCTGGCGACGATCGACGGCCTCGACGATTCCTTCCTCGTGATGAACGGCGACGTGCTGACCGCGCTCGACTACGCGGAGCTCGTCAACGTCCACCGCGAGTCCGGCAACGTCCTGACGATCGCCTCCCACCGCCGCACGGTCCACACCGAGTACGGCGTGATCCACCTCAACGGCGCGGCCGGAGAGACCCGCCTCGTGACCGGATTCGAGGAGAAGCCGGCGATCCCCTACGTGGTCAGCATGGGCGTCTACGTGCTCCAGCCGCGGGCCCTCGACTTCATCGACCAGGACGAGTACCTGGACCTTCCCGACCTGGTCTTGCGCCTGCTCGATGCCGGCGAGCCGGTCGGCTCCTACCTCTACGAGGGATACTGGCTCGACATCGGGCGCCACGAGGACTACGAGAAGGCGCTCATGGAGTTCCAGGAGCTGCGGCACATGTTCCTCAACGAGGAAAAGCAGGCCGCTCGGTCGGATCCGTGAAGATCAGCGTCACGGGCGGCGCGGGCTACATCGGCGGCCTCGTCGTCGACGAGCTTCTGAGCGCGGGCCACGAGGTGCGCGTGCTGGACGTGCTCCTGCACGGCCAGGAGGACATCGCCGCCGGACTGACGAGCAGGGGCGTGGAGCTGATCCGGGGGGACATCCGTGACCCCGGCGCGCGCAGACAGGCGCTCGAGGGAGCCGACGCCGTCGTGCATCTAGCCGCGATAGTCGGCGACCCGGCCTGCGCCCGCGACCCGGACCTGTCGAACGAGGTGAACGTCGGGGGCAGCCGCAGAGTGGTGGCCGATGCCCGCGATCTAGGGGTGCAGCGGCTCGTCTTCGCCTCCACCTGCTCGAACTACGGGCGCATGGAAGACCCCACCGTTCCCATCGACGAGAGCGGGCAGCTGGCGCCGGTGTCCCTCTACGCGGAGCAGAAGGTGGGCATCGAGAAGGCGCTGCTGAACGGCGCGGCGGGGCAGGAGCTGTGCGTCACCTGCCTGCGCTTCGCGACTGTCTACGGGGTCGGCCCCCGAATGCGCTTCGACCTCACCGTCAACGAGTTCACCCGCGACCTCTGGGCGGGCCGCAAGCTCGACGTCTTCGGCGAGCTCTTCTGGCGCCCCTACGTACACGTGCACGACGCGGCCCGGGCCGTGGCGCTGGTGCTGGCCTCCGAGCGCGAGCAGGTCGCCGGCGCGGTTTTCAACGCCGGGCACTCGGATGAGAACTACCGCAAGCTCGACCTCGTGGAGCTGATCACGAAGCGCCTCGGGCGCGGCGACGTGGAGTACGTGCACAAGGACGAGGATCCGCGCGACTATCAGGTCTCCTTCGAGAAGATCAGGTCGGCGCTCGGGTTCGAGCCGCTCCATCGCGTCCCCGACGGAATCGACCAGATCGTCCAGGCGCTCGAGGAGGAGCGCTTCGGCGACCCGTTCGACGGGCGCTACTCCAACATTTGAACGACGCACCGCTGATCCCGCTCTTCGACGTCCGCCTCTCGGAGGAGGAGGTGGGCGCGGTGGCCGACACGCTCCGCTCGGGCTGGCTGACCATGGGGCCGCGGACGCAGGAGTTCGAGGCGGCCTTCGCCGAGCACCTCGGCGTCAAGCACGCGGTCGCGCTGTCGAGCTGCACGGCGGCGCTTCACCTCGCCTACCTCGCGGCGGGCATCGGGCCCGGCGACGAGGTCATCGTCCCGGCGATCACGTTCGTGGCCAGCGCGGCTGCGGTGCGCTACTGCGGCGGCACCCCGGTCCTGGCCGAGGTCAGGGGAACGCACGACCTCGGCATCGATCCCGACGACGTGGCCCGCCGGATCGGCGAGCGCACCAGGGCGGTCTGCGCCGTGCACTACGGGGGCTACCGGGCCGACACGGAGCGGCTGCGGGAGGTCTGCGAGCACCGCGGCGTCGCCCTGGTCGAGGACTCGGCGCACCACCCCATACTGCGGCCGACCGGTCTCGCCGGCTGCTTCAGCTTCTTCTCGAACAAGGTCCTGTCCTGCGGCGAGGGCGGCCTGCTCGCGACCGACGACGACGACGTGGCCGAGCTCGCCCGCAGCCTCCGCTCCCACGCGATGACCTCCGGCACGTGGGACCGCCACCGCGGCCACTCGGCGGGCTACGACGTCGTGGGGCTGGGCTACAACTACCGCATGGACGAGCCGCGCGCGGCCCTGCTGAGCGCGCGCCTTCCCGGTCTTGCGGATGACATCGCGGCGCGCCGGCGCCGCGTCCACCACTACCGCGAATTGCTCCGCGAGGTGCCGGGCGTAAGCGTCCCCTACGAGGAGCACGAGGTCGACTCGTCCTCCTGCTACGTGATGCCGGTGACCGTGAATCGCCCCGAGCTGCGCGACCCGCAGCGCAGCTTCATGCTCGAGGAGCGCCGCGTCCAGACGAGCATCCTCTACCCGGCGATCAACGAGTTCTCGGCCTATGCGGGCTCCGCCGAGCTGCCGCGCAGCGAGCTGGTCGCGCGGAGCGAGCTGACCCTGCCGCTCTTCCCGCAGCTCGGGGAGGCCGACCAGGAGCGCGTCGTGACGGCCGTGGCCGACGGGCTGCGCCGGCTGGAGCGCTCGCCGTCGACCGTGGGCTCCTAATGAGCACCGTGGCCGCGAGGCCGAAGCCCCCGGCCGAGTGGCGCAGGCGGCTCGACGGTCTGCTCACCGAGAGCCCGTCGCTGCCGGTCCTCGTTCCCGGCATCGGGATCTTCATCTGGTTCGCCGGCGACGAGGGCGGCTTCAACCCCACCACCTTCCTGCTCGGCGGCCTCGTCTTCGTCGGCCTGCTGGCGGTCGCTATCGGAGCGCTGCGCCCGCCCCGCCCGCCGCGGTCGATCCTGATCGCCGCCGGGCTGCTCGCCGCGTTCGCCGCCTGGAGCTACCTCTCGATCGCGTGGGCGGGCGACAAGGGCACCGCATGGGACGGCGCCAATCGCACGGTGCTCTACGCGCTGGTCTTTGCCCTCTTCGCCCTCTGGCCGCTGCGGGGCGACGGCGCGGCGCTGCTCGTGGCCGCCTACGGCCTGGGCGTGGCCGGCGTCGGCCTGGTGGAGCTCCTGCGGGCAGAGCACGCCCACGAGGCGATCCAGTTCCTCTACGTCGGCCGCCTCTCCGAGCCCACCGGCTACGTGAACGCCAACGTGGCGCTCTGGTTCATGGCCTTCTGGCCCTGCGCGATCCTGGCCGGCCGGCGCGAGGTCCACCCGATCCTGCGCGGCGTGCTCCTGGGCTCCG
>JBJMLJ010000608.1:0-3667 GCA_045805365.1 Thermoleophilaceae bacterium | reverse complement strand
GGGCGCCCGACGCCGCGACGCCCGCGCCGCCGGCCCAGGGAGGCTCGGCGATCGTGGTGCTGGCCACCGACGCGCCGCTCTCCGAGCGCCAGCTGCGCCGCCTGGCCGCGCGCGGCGGCCTCGGCCTCGGTCGCGCCGGCAGCTTCGCCGCGAACGCGAGCGGCGAGTACGCGTTCGCCTTCTCGACGGCGCAGCGGTTCGCGCATCGCAGCGACGAGCCGTACGACGAGCTGCGCTTCCTGCGCGACGACTCGCGCGAGCTGCGCGAGCTGTTCGAGGCGGCGGTGGAGGTGACGGCCGAGGCGGTCTGGAACTCGCTCTGCTCGGCGGAGACCGGCGAGGGCCGCGACGGCCACCGGGTCGAGGCGCTGCCATACGAGCTGCTCGAGGCGGCGCCGGGCCTGCGCCGGCTCTGAGAGCGTGAGATCCGCCGCTCGCCCGGGTCCCAGCGGGCGTGAGGCACATATCGATCGTCCTCGGCGTGTGCGTGGCGCTCGCAGCGCCGGCTCCGGCCCACGCGTACGCGATCGGCGGCCTGCCCTGGCCGGGCGGCAGGGTGACCTACCACGTGGTGCCCCGGAGCTACGCGGACGCCGTCCGCAGGGCCGCGCGCGTCTGGAACCGGGCGCACGTCGGCGTGAGCCTGCGCCGTGCGTCGAGCTCCCGCGCCGACGTGATCGTCCGCGCCCGCGGCGCCGTCTGCGGCGGGGAGGCGCCGATGGGCTTTCTCGACCTGACCCGAAGCTGGATCCGCCTGGGGCCGTGCAACCGGAGCCTCATGGTCCTCGTCGCGGCGCACGAGTTCGGCCATGTGCTCGGGCTCGACCACGAGCGGCGGCGTTGCGCTCTGATGAACCCGGTACGGGACGGCAGCGGCACGCCCGATCGCTGCCACCACCACTCGCTTCGCTGGTGGCTGCGACATCCCCTCACCAGGGATGACCGCCGCGGCGCCCGGCGCCTCTACGGAGGCTGAAACGCATCGAGCCCGGCCGTGGCCGGGCTCGATGGGGCGTCGGGAGAGGCGTTGCTAGTACGCCGAGGTGGCCGGCGGTCCGGCGGGGTATCCCGTCCCGGAGCCTCCGGGAGCGTGACCGCGCGCGCCGCCCGGCCCTGGGAAGTCCTGCACGGCGGTGACGTGGAAGGACTTGTCGACCTTCACGACGACCTGGCTGCCGTCGGACTTCTGCACGTGCGCCTCGTAGGGCGAGCCGTCGGAGTCGGTCTCGACGCGGAGGATGGTGCCGCCCGGCACCTTGTCCTGCGCCGCCTGCCTGACCTTCGTCGCGGTCCCGTCGGTCAAGAGGGTCTCGCCGGGACCGTGGCCACCGGGCGGAACGCCATTCCGGGAAGGCGCGGCATTGGTCGAGCCCGAGCTGCTGGAGCCGGAGCTCTTGTTGGAGGCGGCGCCCGCGACCGCTGCCGCGCCCACTGCGATCGCGGCCAGTACGGCAACACCTGCAATCACCTTCTGGGTCTGCTTCCACATCTGGATCTACCTCCTGGGTGGATTGACGAGATCCAGCAAACCGGCGCCGGCTAAGAGCCCGGGAAGGAGCGTGTAAGAGAGGGCGAAGAGGTCGGGCCGGTTGGCCCCTGGCCACTGGGCTCCTGGCTCTGGGACGGGTGATCGGCGGGTGCCGGCCCGGGCTCGGAAGAGAGCGTCGCGTAGCGGTCGCCGGACGGTTGGTCGTCCGGCCGCGGCCGCGGCGCAGGCTCGTCGCCGGGCTGTCGCTCGCGGGCCGCGGATTCCTTCCTGGGGGCGGCCGACTGAGAACGGCCGCGCCGGTGAACCGAGGCCGCCGCCGGGATGGACGCGACCCGGACCGGCGCGACGCGGGGTTGCGTCGCCGCCGTCGCCACGGCCGGGCGGGTGCTGGCCCTGGCGGCGGCGTGGTGGTGCGCGTGCGGGACGGCCGCAACGCCGCCCGTCGCCGCGCCGGTCACGAGTGCCGTGGCGCACAGCTTCGAGAGGGCGGCTCCGCCGGCGCCGGCGGTGCAGATGCCCGCGACGCCCACCGGCACCGACCCGTCGGGGAGTGCGCCGACGAGCCGGATGACGAGGCCGGCGGGCGTCACAGCGGTCACGCTCGAGCGGATCGTGTTGCGGGCCCGGTTCAGCAGCGCCCGGACGGCGCCGTGGGTCACCCCGAGCTCGTCCGCGATCTCCTCGTAGCTCCGGCCCTCGAGCTCGCGCAGGACGATGGCGTCCCGCTGCCGCAGCGGCAGGGCCTGCACGGCGGAGAGGACGTCGCGGAGCGCCTGGCGGCGGTCCGCGGCGAGGTCGGGCCGGTCGCCGCCGTCGAGGCGGTCGTCGAGCGGCTCGTGCGGCAGTGCGTTGTCGCGAATCAGGTTCGCCGCCGTGTTGTGCGCGATCCGGTAGAGCCAGGCGCGCAGGCTGCGGACCTGCTCGCCGCGCTCGATTGCGGAGAGCGCCTTGACGAACGTCTGCTGCAGGGCGTCCTCCGCCCGCTCGTCGGCCAGCAGCCGCTGGAGGTAGCCCATGAGGGGGCGCCGGTAGCGGGCGACGATCGCCTCGAACGCCGCCTCCGACCCTGCGGCCGCGAGATCGAGAAGACGCTCGTCGGTCTGGGTGCGCAGGAGCGACTGGCCCGCGAGGCGTCCGGGAGCGAGGAGCGCCCGCGGTGTCACGCCACGGCGGCCGGCTCGAGAACCAGGTGCGAGCTGTCGTCGAGGACCACGACGCCGCCGTGGACCAGCCAGTCGCGCGCGCGATCGGGGCCGTCGAGCACGGCGGCCTTGGCCCGCGCCTCGGCCTCGACGGCCGTCGGCGCCACGGCGGTGGCCTGGACGACACCGGTGAACGCCGGCCGGCCGGTCGAGGGATCGAGAAGGTGGTGCGCCGGGCGGCCGTCGGCGTCCAGCCAGCTGCGCCGTCCGATGCCGCTGGTGGCCACGCCCGCGTCCGTGAGCTCCAGCTCGTGCAGGACCTCACCGTCGAAGGGGCTCTGCACCCGCACGCTCCGCGCCAGGCCGCCGAGCCGGATGTCCCCCGCACAGTCGACCGCGTAGCTCCGGACGCCGGCGAGGCGCGCTCCGATCAGGTCGGCGAAGAGGCCCTTGGCGATGCCACCGCTGTCGAGCTGGACGAACGGCGGCCGGCTGACGATGCCTTCGCGAGGCACCGAGACGGCGCTCCAGCGCCGCGCCCCGTGGGGCCGGGCGGACACGTGCCGGCGCCTAAGCCGCAGCGCCAGGTCGAGCGGCAGCGGTCGTTCTATGTCGCCCTCGTAGCCGCTCTCGCGGATCTCGCGCAGCAGGGTCGGGTCGACCAGCCCGCAGGTGAGCTCAGCGGCGGCGATCGCCGCCTCGACCAGGCGCGCCATGGTCGGGCTCACCGGGACCGTAGGCCGCGGGTCGGCATTGAGCTTGCTCAGCTCGCTCTGCGGCTCGAAGCGGCTGAAGGCGTGGTGCCAATCGAGCAGTTGCTCCCTGGCGGAGCGGGCCGCCTCCACGGGGTCCTCGCCCATCACGTGAACCGAGCAGATGCCACCGAAGCAGCTGAAGCTCTCGTGGGCCTCGCGCACGAGGATCAGCATGGACGCCGTTTGTCGGAGGGGCGTAAGAGTGCCCTTCGGCTTACGTCGCTCTTAGAGCGCTGCGCCAGCCTGGCGCCCATGAAGGAATCACCCAAGGAGCGAGCGCG
>JBJMLJ010000607.1:0-3389 GCA_045805365.1 Thermoleophilaceae bacterium | reverse complement strand
GGAAGCGGCGCGCGAGCAGCTCGCCCTCGGAGTAGCCGGTGATCTCGCAGAGGGCGCGGTTGACGCGGATGTAGCGACCGTCGGCCGCGGCGAACGCCATGCCGATCGGCGCGTTCTCGAAGCCCTGCTGGAAGCGAATCTCGCTCTCGCGGGCCTTGCGGTAGGCCCTCATGGTCTCGTCGCGGGCGTCCTCGTTGAGTCGCCAGGAGAGCACCCCCGCGGCGCCCGCGGCCAGCACGAAGGCGCCGTGGATCAGCGCCCACTTCCACGGGTTGGCCGCGGCGTCGGCGTGGTTGTAGACGGAGCTGGGGTCGATCGCGCCGAGGATTCCGTGGTGGATCACCACGTAGCCGACCGCGAGCCCGAAGGGGAGCCAGTCCTCGTAAAGCGTCAGCAGGATGATCACGACGAAGAAGTAGAAGTGGGCCTCGATGACGCCGCCCGAGATGTGCACGGCGAGGGCCGAGACCGTAAGCAGGCCGAGCGAGACCGCGACGGAGCGCGCGCGCCTGTCGTTCAGGAAGCTGCCGAGCAGCGCGAAGACGACCACCGCCGCCCCCTCGCCCAGGCCGTGCGGCAGGGAGAAGCCGCGCGCGAGGCCGTACGCCGTCATCGCGGGTGCCTGGAGCCAGAGCAGCCAGAGCAGGCCGCGGTGGCGGCGTTCCCAGTCCTCGTCCGGCAGCGTCCGGCCGCGGGGGAGGGCCTGGCGGATGCCGCGAAGTTTCGACCGTACGCGACCAGCGGGCTTGTGGGCGGGCTCCGCCGGGGCGCCGCCGTTCGAAAGCGGGTCGCCCACGGTCTGTAGGACGGTCTCGGGCTCTGTCAGCTGTTGGCTCGAAATGGCTATGGGTTGCCCCCACGTGGCCGCGTTGGGGGGTCTATCGGCGGGCGCGTCCCCCGTCTTGAGTACGCCCTCCGTCCAGGTCCGGCGAGAATTCAGCCCATGACCGACGAAGCGGCGATTGCGCTGGTAGACGGCGAGCACCATCCGAGCGTCGTTCGCCAGGCGCTGGACCGGCTCGACCCGGTCGGCGTCGCCTTCTGCGGGGGCTCCGAGAAGCTTCCCCCCGGGCCGCTCGAGACGCATTACGGCCGCGCGGTTCGGACGGACCCCGAGGCGGCGCTGAGGGAGCTCGCGGGGTCGGCCGCACGGGTCGTGGACTTCGCCGACGAGCCACCCCATCCTGCCTCCGCCAAGCTGCGGCTCGCGGCCCTGGCGCTGAGCCTCGGGCTGGACTACGAGGCGCCCGGGATGCACCTGCGGCCGCCGCGCTACGAGCCGGTGCCGTTCGCCGGGCCGACCCTCGCCGTGATCGGCACCGGCAAGCGCACGGGGAAGACGGCCATCGCGGGACACCTCGCCTCGCTGCTCGACGACGCGGTGATCGTCTGCATGGGCCGCGGCGGCCCGCCGGAGCCGCGCCTGACAGAGCCGGGGCCGTCATTGGACGACCTGATCGCGCTGGCCGAGCGCGGCGAGCACGCCGCCTCCGACTACCTCGAGGACGCGCTGCTCGCCGGCGTCCGGACGGTCGGCTGCCGGCGGCTCGGCGGCGGGCTGTGCGGCGAGCCGGCCGAGTCGAACGTTCCCGAGGGCGCCGCCCTCGCCGCCTCGCTGGATCCCGGCTGCATCGTCTTCGAGGGCTCCGGCGCCTGCATACCGCCGGTCGAGGTCGATCGCACGCTGTGCCTGGTCGGCAACGGGGCGGACGAGCCCTTCGCGGACTACAGGCTGCTCCGCGCCGACGTCGTGCTCGCCGGCGAGGGCGCGCCGGCGCCGCCGGGCGCGCTGCGCTTCTCCCTGCGGCCCGAGCCGGCGACGGCCCCGCCGCGCGGGGCTCGGGTGGCGCTCTTCACCACCGGGGCCGAGCGCTGCGACGGGGTCGACCCCGTCGTCGTCTCCACCAACCTCGCCCATCGAGCCGTGCTGGCAGAGGACCTGGAGCGCGCCGCCTCCGAGGGCTGCGACCTCTACCTGACCGAGCTGAAGGCGGCCGCGATCGACACGGTGGCTCGCGAGGCCCGCTCGCGCGACGCCCGCGTGGCCTTCGTCCGCAACCGGCCCGTCGGCGTCGGCTACGACCTCGACGCCGAACTGCTCAAACTGGTGGCGTGAACATGCCGGCCGAGACGATCGTCGTCCACAAGGGCCACGGCCTCCCCTACTCGAAGGGCCTCACCGCCCAGGCGCTGTCGGCGACCGGCCTGTCGCCAGAGCGCTCGTTCGAGCTGGCGCAGAAGGTCGAGGCGCGGCTCGCGGAGCTCGGGGCGGCCGAGGTCGACGTCGCCGGGCTCCGGGAGCTGGTCGAGGACGTGCTGCTGGCCGAGGAGGGCGAGGCCGCGGTCCGGCGCTTCCGCGACTGGCGCAGGCTCGACCGGCTGGAGCGCCCTCTCGTGGTGATGATCGGCGGCACCACCGGGGTCGGCAAGTCGACCCTCGCGACGATGCTCGCCGCGCGGCTCGGCGTGACCCGGGTGATCGCGACGGACGTTATCCGTCAGGTGCTGCGGGCATTCTTCACCCATGAGGCCATGCCCTCCGTGCACCATTCGGCCTTCGAGGCCGGTGGGGTGGAGGGCTATCGCGAGCAGGCAGGGCGGGTGGCCACCGGCGTCGACGCGATCGTCGAGCGGGCGGCCGCCGAGGGCAAGCCGGTCATCGTCGAGGGAGTCCACGTCCTTCCCGGGACGCTCGACGGCGACCTGCGCCGCCACTGCGTGGCGGTCGAGGCCGTGCTCGTGGTCGGCGACGCCGAGCTCCACCGCGGGCACTTCTCGCACCGCCGCGACAGCCGGCCCGCCGAGCGCTACCTGGAGCGCTTCGACGACATCAGGGCGCTCCAGGACCACCTCGCCGCAAGCGCGCGCGAGGAGGGCGTGGCCGTGATCGACAACGTCAACGTGGACGACACGCTGGCCCAGCTGATGGACCTGGTGCTCGACGCGGTAACGGAGGTGACATGAAGCTCTTCATCGACACGGGATCCGTCGCGGAGGTCGAGGAGATCGCCGCCTGGGGAGTTCTCTCGGGGGCGACCACCAACCCGACCCTGCTCTCCAAGGAGGACGGCGACCCCGGCGACATCATCAAGCGCATCTGCGAGCTCGTGGACGGCCCGACCTCGGCCGAGGTGGTGGCCACCGAGCCCGCGGAGATGGTGCGCGAGGGACAGGCGCTGGCCGGGCTCCACCCGCACGTGGTCGTGAAGGTGCCCTTCTCGCGGGCTGGCCTGACGGCCACGCGCGAGCTCACCTCGGAGGGCATCCGGGTCAACATGACGCTGGTCTTCTCGGCGCCGCAGGCGCTGCTCGCCGCCGAGGCGGGCGCCACGTACGTCTCCTGCTTCATGGGCCGGGTCGACGACATCTCGATCGACTCGACCGCCGTC
>JBJMLJ010000606.1:0-5652 GCA_045805365.1 Thermoleophilaceae bacterium | reverse complement strand
GCGCTCGGGGCGGCGGGGCTTCCCGTGCTGAACGTGGCCAACGGCACGCAGGGCAACCACCAGCCCGACGAGTCGGTCACCGCCGAGGCCCTCGAGACGATGCTCGACGTGACCCTGGGCATAGTGGAAGCAGCAGCAGCAGCGTGACATTCGAGCGGATCGACAGCCGGACGGAGTGGGAGGGGCGCATCGCCAAGGTGCGCATCGACACGGTTCGCTTCGACGACGGCGAGGAGGCCGAGCGCGAGGTCGTCGAGCACCCCGGCGCCGTGGCGATCGTGGCCCACGATGGCGAGCGGATCTATCTCGTGCGCCAACCTCGCGAGGCGGTGGGCGAGCAGGACCTGCTGGAGCTGCCGGCCGGCAAGCTCGACGAGGAGGGCGAGGACGAGCGGGCAACCGCCGAACGCGAGCTGGCAGAGGAGATCGGAAAGGGTGCGCGTACCTGGGAGAAGCTCACGAGCTTCTACACCACGCCCGGGTTCGCGGACGAGGAGATGCACCTCTACCTCGCCACCGACCTCTACGACCAGGAGGCCGAGGCCGACGAGAACGAGCGGATCGAGGTGGTCGAGGTGCCGCTCGAGGACCTCGACCAGGTGATCCGGGACTGCCGGGACTCCAAGACCCTGGTCGGCCTGCTCTGGTTCCGCGCCTACAAGCGCTGACGGAGGAGTTGCAGCCCCAAGGGATGCGGGCGATGCGCCCGAAGTCGTCCCTGGATGGCAACCGTCGCTCCCCCTATCGCCTCAAAGCGCTTCGAGCAGCTCCTGCTCGACTTCCTCGCCTACCTCGAGTTCGAGCGCGGCCTGTCGCGTAACACCCTCGAGGCCTACCGCACCGACCTGCTCCAGTTCGGCCGCTTCCTCGACGAACGCGACGCCTCGGCGATCGACGCCTCGGCGGCGGACGTCTCCGACTTCCTGACGGGGCTCGCCGGCGGGAACGGCAAGGGCGCCTCCCCGGCGACGATCCACCGGAAGGCTGCCTGCCTGCGCTCCTTCTACCGCCATCTGCGCAGGGAGGGAGTGCGGGACTCCGACCCCACGGCCAGCCTCAGCGCGCCGCGCCGTGGCCGCAAGCTGCCCCAGGTCCTGACCCGGGGCGAGGTCGAGCGCCTCCTCTCGCAGCCCAAGGGCACGGAGCCGACCGCCCTCCGCGACCGCGCGCTGCTCGAGCTGATGTACGCCTGCGGCCTGCGCGCTTCCGAGGCGATCGGGCTCGACGTCTCCGACATCGACCTCGAGGACGGGACGCTGCGGGCGCGCGGCAAGGGCTCGAAGGAGCGGATCGTGCCGGTCGGGCAGAGCGCCCTGGCCGCCGTGCGCGTCTATCTGGAGGGCGGCAGGTCGCAGCTCGTCAAGCGCCGGCCGGAGTCGCGCCTGTTCGTCAACTTCAGGGGCGGCCAGCTGACCCGCCAGGGGCTGTACAAGATCGTCCGCCGCCACGCGCAGAGCGCCGGGCTGGCCGACCGCATGAGCCCGCACACCCTCCGCCACACGTTCGCCACGCACCTGCTCGCCGGCGGCTGCGACCTGCGCTCGGTGCAGGAGATGCTCGGTCATGCCGACGTGGCCACGACCCAGCTCTACACGCACCTCTCGAGCGAACGGCTCAAGGACGTGTACTTCCGGGCGCACCCACGCGCGACCGCCGGCTGAGAAACCGGACTCCGCCTGCTAGAACCGGGCGCGTGCGCGCAGTTGTTCTCGTCTCGGTCGCCACGCTGGCCCTTGCCGGCTGCGCCGCCGAGCGCGCCTCGGCGCCGTCTCTCCTGATCCCGGCCGACAGCCCCCTCAAGACGCAGTCGTTCAAGCGCTCGGGCCTGACGATCTCGCTGCCCAGGCAGGTGGCGGTCAGGACGCGCAAGGCGCCGGAGGTCTTCCGTGCGCCCTCGGCGGACTGGTACGTGGCCGGGTTTGCCTACAAGCGGGCCGAGCAGCTCCCCCGGAGCACGAGCGACCTGCGCGCCGCGCGGCGGCGCCTCCTGGCCGAGGCACGCCGGCGCGACCCGCACTTCAAGGTCCTGTCCTCGAAGCTCACGAAGTCGCGCGGCTCGCCCGCGATCCAGATCGTCGGCGACCAGGTGCTGGACCAGCGGCGGCTGCGGACGCGAAGCCTCCACGTCTACAAGGGCAAGGGGGAGTACGTGCTCGAGATGGCGGCGCCGCCGGCGGAGTTCCCGACGCTCGACGGAGGCCTGTTCGACAGGATCGCGGCGTCCCTGAGGGTCACCGGCAAGCCCGCCTGATGCCCGAGCTGCCCGAGGTCGAGACGATCAGGCGTCAGCTCGCGCCCCACCTGGAGGGGCGGCTACTGGAGGAGCTCGAGATCCTGGACCCGCGCTGGTGCGAGCCGGCGGAGCCGAGCGCCCTCGAGGACGCCGCTCGCGGCCGCAGGATCGAGCGCGTGAGCCGGCGCGGCAAGTACCTGGTGCTGGAGCTGCATGACGACGTCTTCGTTGCGATGCACCTGCGCATGACCGGCAACCTCCTCCTGGCGCATGAGGACGAGCGTCCGCATCTGCGGTCGCGGTTCCGGCTGGAGGGAGGCAAGAACCTCCTGTTCGTGGACGTACGCCGCTTCGGGACCGGGGTCGTGCTGCTGGGGCCGGAGGCCCGCGACGCCTACTTCGACGCGCGCCTCGGTGTCGAGCCGCTCGACGCCGACTTCACGGCCGCGGCCCTGCGGGCGCTCGCGCGCGGCCGGCGCCAGCCCGTCAAGGCGTTTCTCTTGAACCAGGAGCGGATCGCCGGCGTGGGGAACATCTACGCCGACGAGGCGCTCTACCGCGCCCGCATCCATCCGCTGCGGCCGGTCGGCAACCTGCGCGGGGGGCAGCTCGCCGCCCTGCGCGACGCGGTGGTCGAGGCGCTGAACGCCGGGATCAGCGCCAAGGGCGCCTCGATCGACGACTTCCGCCACTCGGACGGCGCGGAGGGCTCGTTCCAAGACGAGTTCCTCGCCTATGGCCGCGAGGGCGAGCCCTGCTATCGCTGCGGCAGGCCGATCAGGAAGATCCGGGCCGCCGGCCGCGGGACATATTTCTGCAGCTGGTGCCAGAGGGCGCCCCGGGCGCCTACGCGGGACCCTCCTAGTCGGCGAACTCCGCCGGCCGCTTACCAAGGAAGGCGTGCACGGCCTCGGCGGGAGCGACGCCCGTAGTCGCCATGATCTGCTGGCGGTCCTCGTACTCGACCGCCGCCTGCTCACTCGGGATCTCGAGCGCGGACCACATTCCCTGCTTGGTGAGGCGGATGCCCCAGGGGGACCAGGCGGCGATCTCCTCCGCGGCCTCGAGCGCGCGGGCAACGACCTGACCGTCCTCGACCACGTCCGCCACCAGGCCGATGCGCTCCGCCTCGTCGGCCCGGACCCGGCGGCCGGTGAGCATCAGCTCGTGGGACCGGGAAGCGCCGATCAGGCGCGGGAGGAGCCAGCTGACGCCCATGTCGCAGTTCGAGACGCCGATGTTCACGAAGATCACCCGGAAGAGGGCCGACTGCGCCGCGAAGCGGATGTCGCTCCCGAGGGCGAGCGCCAGGCCGAACCCCGCCGCCGGCCCGTTGACGGCCGCGATGACGGGCTGGGGCGTCGAGCGCAGGCGCAGGATCAGCCGCGACATGTGCGTCTGGTTGGCGAGCCGGTCGCGGGATGCGTCGGAGCCGTCCGCGCCCGGCGACTCGCCGTAGCCCGCCAGGTCGAGCCCGGCGCAGAAGCCGCGGCCCGCACCGGTCATCACGATCGCGCGGCAGGAGCGGTCGGCCTCCAGCGTCGCCAGCTCGGTGTGCAGCGCCTCGCACAGCTCCGCGGTCATCGTGTTGAGCTGGTCGGGTCGGTTGAGCGTGAGCAGGTGGACCTTCTCGGCCACCCGCTCGCTCAGGAGGACGTCGGACACGCGAACCGCCTCTCGTCGGGGGGCGGCGATTCTAGGCGGCCAGCAGCGAGTCCAGGATGCCGTCGCGCTCGGCTTCGAGCAGCTCGCGGAAGCCGCCGATGGAACGCCTCCCGACCAGGATCTGCGGGAAGGTCATCTGGCCGGTGAGGGCCACCAGGTCCGCCCGACCGTCCGGGTCCTTGGCCAGGTTGACCTCGCGATAGCGCACGCCGCGACTCTCCAGAAGGGCCTTCGCCTGCCTGCAGAAGCCGCACGGCTCGGTGGTGTAGAGCGTGACGCCGTTCTCGTCCGACATCGATTTCAAAGTGTATTTGTGGCCGGTCCGTTCAAGACAGAGGCTGTGGTTCTGCGTTCGATCCGCTACGGCGAGGCCGATCGGGTGCTGCACCTCTATACCCCGGATCGGGGCCGGCTTGGCGCGGTAGCCAAGGGAGTGAGGCGGGTGAAGTCGCGGCTGGGGGGTCGGCTCGAGCCGCTGATGCGCTCCCGCCTGGTGCTGCACGAGGGCCGCGGCGAGCTCTGCACGATCAGCCAGGCGGACACGGTTCACGCCCACGCGTCGCTGCGCGAGCGCCGCGTCGCCCTGGAGCGGGCGGTGCAGGCCTGCGACGCCGTCCTGCGCCTGCTCGACTCCGGCGAGGCCAACCCGCCCGCCTACAACCTGCTCTGCCACGAGCTGGCCCTGCTCGACGCCGACCCGGGCGCCGCCACCCGCGCCCAGGCCCTGGCCTTCCGCGCCAAGCTCCTGCTGGCCGCCGGCTTCGCCCCGGAGCTCTCGAGCTGCGCTTCGTGCGGCGAGGCCGAGCACCTCGGTGCGTTCTCGCCGAGCGCGGGCGGCGTGGTCTGCTCGGCCTGCGAGGCGGGATCGTTCCCCCTCGGCCCGGAGGCCCACGCCTTCCTCGTGGCCTCGCTGGGCCGCCCGCTGATCGAGGCGCCGCCGGCTCCCGAGCCGGCGCTGCGCCAGGTGGACCGGGCACTCGGGGAGACGCTGGAGCACCATGCTCACGTGAAGCTGCGCAGGGTCGCCTGAAGAAGGCTTATCCTTCGCGACGGTAGGAACGAACGGCGCCGCAGGGGGCGCCGCAGATGCGACTCGTCCCAACGGTCACAGCAGCGATTGCGGCACTCATGCTCCTCCCAGCGGGCGCGGGCGCCGCTGGGCCGACGTACCGGGTGGGAATCGCCTCGCGCTCCATCAATCCGGATCCGAACGGCACCTACGCCGGGCAGCCGGTCTACCTGGGCGGCTACGGGATCGGCTCGAAGCCGATCAGCGACGGGCGCCCCGCCACCGGGATCCTCGGCGACGGCATCCACGTGCGGGCCTTCGCGGTCTCGGATGGGACGCACCCGTACGCAATAGCCGACATCGAGACGCAGGGTTGGTTCGCCGCCACTCGTGACGGCCCCTACGGGCTGATCGACATGCGCAAGCAGGTCGAGCAGCGGACGGGCGGGGCGCTCAAGGCGAGCCAGGTCGTGATCCAGTCGGACCACACGCACGGCGGCCCCGACCCGATGGGCGTCTGGGGCGGCGTGCCGGTCCAGTACCGGCAGATGATCGTGCAGCGCACGGTCGACGCGGTCGTCGAGGCGTTCAACAACATGCGTCCCGGGCGGCTCTACTACGGCACGGCCGACGGCCGCGACCTCCAGTCCAACCAGTTCGACTACGACAAGGCCAACCAGGTGATGGACTCCGAGGTGCGCGTGCTCCAGGCGCGTAACGGAAGCGGCAAGCCCTTCGCCACGCT
>JBJMLJ010000605.1:0-2307 GCA_045805365.1 Thermoleophilaceae bacterium | reverse complement strand
TCGGCGCTGCGGCTGCGTCCGGCCTGACGCGGCGGTTACCCCGGACTACTTGGGCGCGACCCGCTCGAGCCCCTCGGTGGGGGCCTTCGTGAGGTGCTCCTTGACCTTGTCCTGCACCGGACCGCGAAGGAGCATGCCGAGCACGCGACCGGGGTCGCTCTCGAGCGCGTAGGTGGCCCGGGTCCGCCCGTCGCCGAGGTCCTCGAACTCCCAGCGCCCTTTGGCCCACTTGGCGTCGCCCTCCTCCTGCTCCCAGCTGAGCCCGTTGGGCGGGTCGTAGCTGAAGCGGAGCGTCGACTTCGCCTTCTTGACGATCACGTCTTTGGTCGTCTCGTCGAGCAGCGGCCGCCGCTCGTCGTCGCGCTCCAGCACCTCCACGTCGAGCAGCGTCTCCTGCCAATCGGGAGCGCCCTCGATGTCCGCGGCCAGCTCGTAGCAGCGGTCGACCGGGGCGTCGACCTCGACCGTGCGGCTGGCTTCAAGGACCATGCGGGGAGTCTTCCACAACCGCCTTCGCCGCCAGGTAGCCGGGAGCGCCCGTCACCGCGCCGCCGGGATGGGCGCCGGAGCCCGCCAGGTAGAGGCCCTCGATCCCGCCGAAGCGGCGGCGGTCGATCCGGTTCTCGAAGAGCTGGCCGGGCAGCATCTCGCCGTGGAAGATGTGGCCGCCGGTGATGCCGAAGCGGTCCTCCAGCTCGCGCGGGCCGAGGGCGAGGCGGTCGACGATCCGGTCGGGCAGCTCGGGGCAAGACTCGGCGAAGTGGGCGATCGCGGCGTCCGCTGCCGCCGAGGCGTCGGCGTCCGGCGGGAAGCACTGGCAGAACATCGACAGCACGTGCTTGCCGGGCGGCGCCAGCGAGTCGTCCACCGCGGTCTGGCTGGCCGCCTCGATCCAGGGCCGCGCCGCCGGGCGGCCGGCGCGGGCGTCGTCGGCCGCGGCGGTCAGGTCGGCGAGCGAGTAGGCGATGTCCACGGCGCCGCCCCACGGCTCGGGGCCCGGCCATGAGGGGAAGTCGGGCAGGCCGTCGAGCAGCAGCATGACCTTTACGACCGGGCCGGCCTGGCGCCAGCCGTCCGGCGGGGGGACGCCGGCGAGCGCGGCGGTGCGGAGCGGGTCGGCATTGGAGACCACGGACGCCGCCTGAACCTCCTCGCCCCCTTCCAACACCAGTCCCGCGACCCGGCCGTCCTCGACGAGGACGTGCTCGACGGGCGCCTCCAGCCGTACCCGAGCGTGCTCGGCCAGTGCGCTGGTGACCGCACCCATGCCCCCCCGGACGTAGCCCCACGCCCCTCCCTCGCCGAGGTCGTGGTAGAGGGCGACGAAGGAGGTGCCCGGGTCCTCTGGGCCCGCCAGCGTGCCGATCAGGCCCTGGATCGCGAGCGGAACACGGATCTCCTCCGAGGGGATGGTCGAGAGCTCGTCGGCGATCGCGCCCTCGAGCAGCTCCGGACCGACGGCGTCGAGCCAGCGCTCGCGCGATGGCGGCTCGAGCATCAAGGGCCGGGCGCGAGCCGCGGCCGCCTCTCGCGCCTCCGACCAGTCGAGATAGGCCTGGGCGTCCGCGCGCGACCACTCCTCGCCGAGCTGCCGCGCCGTCCGGGCCCGGTCCGACCAGGTCACGACCCGCCGCCCGTCAGGGAACGGTGCGAAGAGGTAGGGCTCGTGCACGTGCACCTCGAGCTCCAGCCCGAGGTCCTCGACGATCCGCCGCTGGAGCAGCGACAGCGTGTACGCACCCGGCGACGCCCGCACGCCGGGCCACAGCTCCTCGGTGACGCAGGCGCCGCCGACCAGGTCCCGCCGCTCGAAGACCTCGACCGACAGCCCCCTCCGCCCCAGGTAGGCGGCGCAGACGAGCCCGTTATGCCCGGCGCCGATGATTGCCACGTCGAGCTTCGGGGCAGCCATACTCAGAGACTCCCATGCCCAAGGACACGGGCCTTCCCGAGACCGACGCGCAGTTCGACTTCAGCCGGATGCGTCGGCGGCGCGCCCTCTCGCGCCTCGCCCACAGGCTGCGCAGGGATCCGAGCGACTTCGACCTCGTGCTGCCCTTCGAGGAGGTCGTCGAGGCGCTGGGCCGTCGCGGCGAGCGGCGCCTCGGCGTCCAGACCATCGAGCTCGACTCGATAGTCGGCTCGGTCGATCGCCAGAAGGACTTCGACCGGCGCTTCCTCCCCACGACCGGTCGGGTCCGGAGCCGCTGGGAGCGGGTCGCGACCGCCACGCGCCGCGGCGAGGAGATCCCGCCGATCGACGTCTACCGGATCGGCGAGCTGCACTTCGTCAAGGACGGCCACCAC
>JBJMLJ010000604.1:0-5578 GCA_045805365.1 Thermoleophilaceae bacterium | reverse complement strand
GGGGATCGCCGACGAGAGCATCGCCACAGCCGCGCCCATAGCGAGTAGATCCGGCTGCAGGAGCGCGTCGCCGCCGTCGGCGATGCCGACCGGCGCCAACAGCAGGCTCGCGACGACCATCGCGGCGGCGAGGCCGCTGCCGCCCTTGAACAGCCGCCCGATGCGGGCGCTCAGCAGGATGTAGGCCGCCCAGAACCCCCCGGCCACGAGCGCCAGGCCGACACCGGCGGCGTCGAGGCCGCCGAAGTCGCCGAAGTCGGAGAGCAGCAGTATCCCGACGGCGGCGAGAAGCGCCCAGAGGAGGTCGAGGGCGCGGCGCGAGCCGAAGACCGCGACGCTCAGCGGGCCGACGAACTCGAACGTCACGGCCACGCCCAGCGGGATGCGGTCGAGCGCGCCGTAGAAGGACAGGTTCATCGCGGCCAGCGACACGCCGAAGGCGGCCACCAGGGCGAGGTCCCGGCGGGAGCGGTCCGCCACCCGCGGGCGCCACACCGCCATCAGCACCACCGCCGCGAACGCAACCCGCAGAAAGACGGTCCCGCCGGGCCCGAGGTTGTCGAAGAGCGTCTTGGCGAGGGCCGATCCGAACTGAACCGAGGTGACCGCGGCCAGAACCAGCCCGGTCGGGGGGACGCGATCCACAGGCGCGCCGAGACTAGCGGCTGACCTCACCCCGGTCATTCGTCCAGGGGTGTGGCGAGGACGCGAAATCGCGCCTACGTTGTATCGCGATCGCCATGCTCGGAACGGACTCCGTGCTGGCGCAGATTCGCGACCTCGCGATCGGGCGCCACCCCCAGGGGACAACACCAGCTCGCATGAGCATGGTGGACAACACCGCTGCGGCGGTGCAGGCGCAGTTCGGCCGCACCCCGTTCGAGGGCCCCTGGCTGCGGGTGGAGCTTCGCGAGCCGCCCGAGGTCGTCAACCCGCTGACGGGCAAGGCGATGCCGCGGCCCCCTACGGCGATCCTGAAGCAGGGCGAGCGCGCGCTGGCGATGCTCGTCGGCGAGCTGCTGATCGTCAGCCGGACCGCGCCGCGCTGCGTCCGGATGCCGCTGATCCGCGAGGCGCGGGAGCGGGTGTTCGACTACGAGCAGGTCGACGACGGCCGGCTCGAGCGGCTCGTCGCCGGCTAGGAGCTGCTGGCCGCTTCCTCGGCCTTGGGCGCCCAGTGCGCCTCGGGATCGGGCGGCGTGTCGCGCAGGTAGGCCTCGGCGTCGAGCGCGGCCATACAGCCCGTGCCGGCGGCGGTGACCGCCTGGCGGTATGTGTGGTCGACGAGGTCGCCGGCGGCGAAGACGCCCGGCAGGTTGGTTCGGGTGGAGCGGTCCTCCACCAGCACGTAGCCGTTCTCGTCGAGCTCCACCTGGCCCTCGACCAGATCGGAGTTGGGCCGGTGGCCGATCGCGACGAAGGCGCCGCTGATGTCGAGCGCTCTCTCTGACTCGTCGGCCGTGTTCTTCAGGACCGCCTTGCCGAGCGACCCGTTCTCGCCGTCCTCGAAGCGCTCGACGACGTAGGGCGTGACGAACTCGATGTTGTCGGTGTCGCGGGCGCGGTCGACCATGATCGCCGAGGCGCGGAACTCGGGCCGCCGGTGCACGATCGAGACCTTGTCCGCGAACTTCGACAGGAAGGTCGCGTCCTCCATCGCCGTGTCGCCGCCGCCGACCACGATCGTGTCGTGGCCGCGGAAGAAGCTCGCGTCACAGGTCGCGCAGTAGGAGACGCCCTTGGCCGCCAGCTCGTCCTCGCCGGGCACGCCGAGCTTCTTCGGCTCGGCGCCCATGGCCAGGATCACGCTCTTGGCCCACAGCTCCTGGTCGCCGACCACGACCTTGTGCAGGCCGCCGTCGCGCGACAGCTCGACGGCGCTCGCGTCATCGGTGATGAAGCGCGTGCCGAAGCGCTCCGCCTGGTCGCGGAACTGCTGCATCATCTCCGGCCCCATGATGCCCTCGGGGTAGCCGGGATAGTTCTCGACATCCGTGGTCTGCTGGAGCAGCCCGCCCCAGGCAAAGCCCTCGATCACGAGCGGCTCGAGGTCCGCTCGCGACGTGTACAGAGCAGCCGTATAGCCGGCAGGGCCACTGCCGACCACGATCACGTTCTCTACTCGATTTTGCTGGTTCAACTGGCCTCCGCAGCTTTTACTTTACTTTTTGAAGTATAGCCATCGCTCTTGGCTCGTCGCTCGGTCTCCCAGCCCGCCACGGTGCGCCTCAGCTGGAAGTAGGCGAACACGCCCGGCGCGATCGGAAGCCAGAAGAAGATGGCCCTGAAGGTGAGGATGGCGGGGAACACGACCTTCGCGTCGACGCCGAAGAGGACGAACGCTCCGATCATGCCCGCGTCGATGGACCCCACCCCGCCCGCGGCCGAGGGAAACAGGTTGGCGACCATGCCGACGAAGAACGCCTGGACCACGACCCCGAAGGGGACCTCGACGCCGAAGGCCTTGAAGCTCGCCCAGAGCACACCGATGTTCGCTGCCCAGTAGCCCACCGACCCTCCCAGCGCCATCGCGGCCGAGCGGGGGCTGCGCAGGTGGTCGAGCGCCGTGCGGACGCCGGTGGCCACGGTGGCCGGGAAGCTCGCCAGACGGCGAGCCCACTTGACCCGCCGGTAGCCCGAGGTCACGCCGGCCACCCGGCGCTCGACGTCCTGCGGCAGCAGCGACATCAGGAGGAAGAAGCTGATCCCGACCGCGGCGAGGCCCGCGGGGATGACCGTCCCCGCCAGCGGGGCGTCGCCGTGGAGGACGCCGGTCCGGAGCAGGACGCCGAAGACGATCAGCGCCAGCAGGTAGACGCCGTACTGGAGCGTCAGGAAGGCGACCATCCGGCAGGCCGAGCGGCGGCGGGGCATCCCGGCCTTGCGGAGCGCCCAGTAGGTCAGCGCCAGGCCGCCCGCGCCCGCGGCCGAGAAGAGCAGCGTGGCCGCGAACGCCGCCATCGTGATCTGGTAGGAGGCCCGCATGTCGAGCCGGTTGCGGACGTCGTCCTCGATCCGCCCCCCGGCGAGGATCGCGCGGAAGAGCAACGTGTACGCGCCGAACGAGGCCACGTTGAAGGCCACCGCCGCCACGACCCAGTACCAGGTGGCCGAGCCGACGCGATCGATCGTGTCGCCCGCGTCCGTGATCTTCGGCAGGAGCACGTAGATCGCGACCAGCAGCAGGACGAACAGCACGACCGTGGTGGCGAGCTTGCGGCGGTCCTGGACGAAGGCCTGGACGCGGCCGGCCTGCAGCTCGTCCTCGTCCGAATCCTCCTCGTCCTCTTCCAGCTCGAGCTCGGCCTCGGCGGGGAGAGCCTGCTCCATGAGGCTCCGGCGGCGCTCGTCGGCGCTCATCCGGCCGCCCTCAGGCCGAACCGCGGGGCGACCCGCCAGATGCCCTCCGCGAGCGCGGCGCCGGCCAGGAGATCGACGACGTAGTGCTCCCCGAGATAGACGAGCCCGAACCCGAGGGCCAGCGCGTAGGTCCAGCCGAGCTTGGATGGTCCCCTACCGACGGTCGACAACACACGGGCAGCCATCACGGATGTCCCGAAGTGGAGTGAGGGCATAGCGGCGAAGGGATTGCCTTCAAGTGAATGGTAAAGCGGGCCCCAGAGGCGTCCCCAGACCCGCTCCCCCGCCTCGGCCATGATCCGCCGGACCGGCGGCATGTTGCCGTTCTGGGCGGCCCACCATGGCGGCGCGGTCGGCACCAGCCAGTAGACGACGCAGCCGAGGTCGAAGCAGGCGGACATCATCACCGCCGCCCGCACGTACTTGTCGGGGTGCCGGAGCAGGATGAACGCGAGCGAGCCGTGGGGCACCATGAACCAGCTCCAGTGCACCATCGACAGAGCGAGCTCGTGCGGCCTCACCTCACCCTCCCGACCGAGGGCCCTCTGGAGCCGGATCGTGGGAGCCACCCCGCCGCCGAGGGCGGTGTCGCCGCGAATCGGATAGTCGACCTTGAGTCGGCGCAGGAGCGCGTCAGGGTCGTCGTCGGGCATGTCGTAGTGGGCGAAGTAGGCCCACATCTGGAGTGCGTAGATACCCGCGTCGCGGAGGCGGGAACGTGGGAGGGCGAGCGCCAGCGCCCCCGGTGCCTGCCACATCAGCACCGAGACGAGCGGGAGGCGCAAGCGGAGCCGGTGGCGCACCAGGGGCGCGGCCACTCCTGCGGCCACCGCGCCCCACGCGAGCGTCCGAAGGGCGCGCGAGCGACGCAAAACGGCCAGGAGCATAACTTGGTGCAAGGCGGAGGAAGGAACGAGGCAAGCGCGAATCACAGCCTGCGCGATGCTCCGTCCGGTCCTCCTCAGCCTTTGCGCGGCCCTCCTCGTGAGCGCCGCTCCCGCGGCGGCCGACCCCGGCACAACCGGCGGGGTCCCCGCGATCGAGCCCCCCGCCCTGTCCCCGCAGGGCGGAGTGGACGGCCCCCGGGGCGACGGCCAGGCCACCGCCGCCCGGGCCGGAGGCCACAAGAGCGATGGCCGCGCCGCCCCAAGCGCGCCGCCCGCGGCCGCCTCGCAGGCGCGGACCGCGGCCGCGAGCCCGGCGGCGCCCGCGGGCCACGCGGCGGCAACGCGGCCGAGCGCGAGCGCGACGGCGTCGGCGTCGTCGAGCGGCGGCAGCGCCGGTGGCGGCGGGCTCCCCCGCACCGGCTTCGCCCTCGCGGCGCTCGTCGCCATCGGGACCGGCTTCATGCTGACGGGCTACGCGCTCAGGTACTCGCGCGGCCTCGACAGCTAGGCGCGCTCGAGGATCTCCACCTCGACGGGCGCCAGCTCGGCGAAGCTCTCGGCGTCCTCCCGGGTGCCGATGTGCTCGCCCCAGTGCATGGGCACCGCCACCCGAGGCTGGATGCGACGAGCGGCCTCGGCCGCCTCACCGGCCGTCATCACATACGTCCCGCTGACGGGCAGCAAGGCCACGTCCACTCCCGTGACGCTGTCCATCTCGGGAATCACGTCGGTGTCGCCCGAGTGGTAGAGCCGCTCACCGCGGACGTTGAGGTCGTAGCCGAGCCAGCCTGCCTCGCGCGGGTGAAAGACCTTCCCGTCCTGGTCGCGCTTCGAGGTGTTGTAGGCGGCGACCGTGGCCACCTCGATGCCGCGGACCAGCTCGTCCTCGACCAGCTCTCCCGGCGTGACCGACAGGACCCTGCCGCTCACGCGCTCGGCCACGGCGGCCGGTCCGACAAGGATCGTCCGCTCGTGCGACAGCCGTTCGACGTCGCGGGGCGAGAAGTGGTCGTAGTGCCCATGCGTGATGAGGATCAGGTCCGCCTCCGCACCGCTGTCGACGCGGTAGGGGTCGATGTAGACCGTCGCCTGCCCGACCTGCAGCCTGAACCCCGCGTGACCTAGCCACTCGAGCGAATCGAGAAGCATCGTCCGCAGAATAGGCTTCCGCGGACATGAGCTACGACACGGTCATCTGGGAGCAGGACGGCGGGGTCGGCAGGCTGACCCTCAACCGCCCGGACACGCTCAACGCCTGGACAGCGGAGTTCGGCGGCGAGCTGAAGGCGGTGATCGAGGGCGAGGCGTCCGACGAGTCGGTGCGCGCGGTC
>JBJMLJ010000603.1:0-2681 GCA_045805365.1 Thermoleophilaceae bacterium | reverse complement strand
GATCGACCCCGAACGCGACCCCTTCCTCGAGGGGCACGAGGATCAGACCCCACCGGAGGTCTACGCCGTCCGCCCCGACGGCGGCTCACCCGACGGCCCCGGCTGGCGCGTCCGGGTGGTGCCGAACCTCTACCCCGCGCTGGCCGGTGACGTCGCGGACGTCCCTGACCCGCTCGCCGGTGGCCGGGGGGAGCCGGAGCTGTTCGCCTCGCGGGCGGCCACGGGCGCGCACGAGGTCATCGTCAACAGCCCGCGCGCGGTCTCTTCCCTGCTGGATCTGGAGCCGGATGAGCTGGCCGAGGCCATGGAGGCCTGGCGGGCCCGCATGGCCGCGCACTCCGACGCCGCCCTCGTCCATGTGATCGTCAACGAGGGGCAGGACGCGGGCGCCTCGCTCCCCCACACGCACGCGCAGCTCTACGCGCTGCCATTCGTCCCGGCCGCCGTGGCGCGCGAGCGCGAGCGGTTCACCGCCTACTCGGACCGCACCCAGGGCCGCAACCTGCTCGAGGACCTGGTCCAGCAGGAGGTGCGGCGGCGGGAGCGCGTCGTCGCTCTCGACGACGAGGTCGTGGCGATCTGCCCGTTCGCGTCGGCCGTGCCGTTCCAGGTCCAGCTCGTCCCCCGCTCGCCGGCCGCGCGCTTCGAGGAGGACGGCGCCACCGGCGCCTCAATGCTGCGGGAGGTGCTGCGCCGCCTCACGGCCGTCCTGGGCGCGACGCCGTCACTGAACATGTGGGTCCGAACGGCGCCCCGCGGTGCCGAGCGCTTCTGCTGGCGGATCGATCTGCTGCCCAGGCTCGCGCACCTGGCGGGGCTCGAGGTGGGCACGGGCGTCCACCTCAACGTGCTGGCGCCGGAGCGGGCTGCCGAGCGTTTGCGCGAGGCCGGCCAGTAGGGTCCCGCTCTTCATGCCGCCCTCCGAGCGCCCGATTCCCATGTTCGCGGCCGAGCCGCCGCAGGAGCCGCTGCCCTACGGCCGCTGGGAGGAGGCGCTTGCCGACCACTTCCTGAAGGTGGTCGCGAGCGAGACCGGCGAGGGCGAGGTCGGCGAGGTCACCTGGTTCCCGGACCGCTCGTTCGACGGCCGCACCTACGTCCCCGTGACTGCGCCGGCGGGCGAAGGTGAGGTCTGCGGCTACGTCTCGTACGCGCGCGAGCACGAGGGCGCCCAGGCCACCGACTTCCGCGCCGACGCCTACTTCACCGAGGACACGGCGGAGGCGAACCCAGACTGGGAGCTCGACCTCTCCGATCTCGAGATAGGCCACTGGCGGGGATCCCAGGGGCGGCGCGGCAAGATCACGCTCGTCTGGGGTGTGGCGATGGTCCCGAACGGCGCCGTGGCCACCGCGGAGCTGGGGCCGACGACCACGGACCAGTGTGAGCTGGTCGAGGACCGCTTCACGCTCATCTCGCTCGACGACTACACGGGCGACTTCATCGAGGTCCGGCTCTACGGACCGAAGGGCATGGAGCTCGCGAAGGAATCGCTGTACGAGGAGGAGTGAGCGGGGCGCTCAGGCGCATCTCGCCGCTGGCCCGTGACCTTGCATTGCTGGTCGCGGCATTCGCCGTCCTGCGCGTTGTCGCCGTAGCCGGCCTGGGGGCGCACCGCTTCAACGACACTCGGAGCTACTTCTCGTTGGACCTGCTCGGCGACGGTGCGCGGCTGTGGACGGTGCCGCTCCTGTTCAAGGCGATGCCCGGCGACCCCGCCCGGGTGGCCGCGCAGACCGCGATCGGGGTGGTCGGCTGGAGCGCGCTCGCGGTCGAGTCGGCGCGGGCTATGCGGAACCCGTCGCTGGCGCGCGCCGCGGCCGCGCTGGTGCTGCTCCTGGGCCTCACGACCGCCGTGACGAAGTGGGACCTGGCGCTCCTCTCCGAGTCGCTCGTGCTCTCCCTGACCGCCCTCGGCGCCGCGCTGATGCTGTGGCTCGCGCGTCGTGGAGCCTCGCCGGCCCTTTTCGCCGGGCTGCTGGGCGTGGTGACGCTGTGGACGTTCACCCGCTACGTCAGTGCGGTCGCGGTCGCCGTCCTCTTCCCTCTGGCAGCGGCCGTAGTCGTGTGGCGGCTCCCGCGCCGGACGGCCCTCCCGGCCGTGGCCTTCCTGCTCCTGCTCTCCGCCTGGGCGCTGTACGCGGTCTCACGGGAGAAGTTCATCTGGCGCGCCAACGCCTACGACCTGGTCGTCGAGAGGATCCTCAGGGACCCCGCGGCCACGCGCTACTTCGAGCACCGCGGCCTCGTCGTCACGCCCGAGCTGCGCCGGGCGAGCCGGGACCACCTGCCGGTGCTGTCGCCCGCGTTCGTCGACCCGCGCTTCCAGAGCTGGCTCTACGACCGCTGGCGGCCCGCTTACAGGTCCTACCTGGTCTCCCATCTGCCCGACACCCTCTGGCAGCCGCTTCGCCAGACCCCGGACCAGGCGGCCAAGGAACTTCTCTACGCAAGCCCGCGCCGCGTCCTGCCCCGGCCCGCCGAGGACGTGCTCTGGTCCCGGCCCGCTCCCTTCCTGGCACTGGCGGGAGGCTCGCTCCTGCTCTGGCTCCTGTCGCTGCTTCGCGGGCCGCCCCGGCCCGCCGAGCTCGTGCCCTGGGGGCTGGTCGTCCTCGGGCTGGTTCAGGCGGAGCTCGTCTGGAACTACGCCGCCAAGGAGATGGGCCGCCTCTACGTGCCGG
>JBJMLJ010000602.1:0-2834 GCA_045805365.1 Thermoleophilaceae bacterium | reverse complement strand
TGTCCCTAGGAGGGCGCCGTCGGCTTCTTCGGCAGCAACAGGTGCCCGTCGACGACGGCGCTGGCGATGTCGATCAGCTTGCGGTTGGCGGCCCGGGACTGGTCGCGCAGCATTCCGAAGGCCGTCGTTTCGTCGATCGAGTGGCGTTCCATCAGGATGCCCTTCGCCCGCTCGGTCACGGCGCGGCGTCCGAACGCCCCCTCGAGGTCGTGGTACTCCGCGAACCGGCGCAGCACGATGTCGATCGAGTTCTGCCAGTCCTCGCCGTCACTGTCGGTGATGTAGGCGAAGACGCCCCGCTTTGACGCCTCCTTCACGAAGCGGGAGTCGGGCGTGTGGATCAAGGCGATCACCGGGCAGGTGGCCTCCTGCACGATCTTCTCGATCAGACGGAGGGCGTGCTCCGAGCTCTCGCCGAGCCCCACGAGCGCGACGTCGGGCCGCTCTCTGGCCGTAACCGCTCCGACGTCCTCGATCTCGATCTCGCGGGCGATCACCTCGTGGCCCAGAGAGGCGACGAGCGGGGCGACCAGGGCAAGCCGATCTCTCCGCTCGTTGGCGATCAGCACGCGCAAATGGTCGGTCTCGCGATAGCTCATCGTCGTAGCCGCTCGTGGTAATGCTACCCTTGGCGGGCGTTCCGCCCCAGCCCGATCGGCGGGCGCCATCCGGCTCCAGCACCTGGCCGGGCTGTCGCGTTTGCCCCGACGCGTAACGTCCTCCAAGGAGCGGAGCATGCCCCCTTCCCGGCGGTTCCAGAGGTCAGGCAGCCCTGCGCTGCGAATTGCCCGTCCCGATCCCGAGCGTGCCGTTCCGGACGCCTGGGACGAGCGAATAGCCCGTGAAGCACGCCACCAGGAGGTCATCGAGGCGAGCTTCGACCGCGCCGAGGCCTACCAGCGTCTGGGCGACTTCGAGCAGGCGCTCGAGTGGCTCGATCGGGCCGCAGTCGCCAGCGGCGGTCTGCCGCCGGCGTACCGTGCCGTTCGCGCACGCTGGGCCCGGGCCGCCGCGATCAGCCCGCGGTCGGTGGTGCAATGACGGCAGAGGTCGCTGAGCGCCGTGTCTTCGAGCTTCCGGCGAGGCCGACGGCCGGCTCCGACGCCAGGCGCGCGCTGCTCGCCGACGAGCAGGCGCTGCCGGGGTCCGTACGTGACGACGTCCTGCTCCTACTGACCGAGCTGGTGACCAACGCCGTGCGCCACGCGGACGGCGATACCAGCCGGGCGGTGCGCGTCGAGCTCCGTCAGTGGGAGCAAACGGTCGAGGTGATGGTCTTCGACGAGGGCGCCGCTTTCACGGCCGGGTCCCCTGTCGCCAAGCCAGACGGGTCAGGCGGCTGGGGCCTTTTCCTGGTCGATCGGATCGCCGATCGCTGGGCGATCACTCGGGCGCCGTCGGGCACCTGCGCGTGGTTCGAGATCGGCTGCGGGCAATGATGCGGCGGGCCGGCGGCGCGGATGTCGAGGCGCTTCTGCGCGAGATCTCCGCGCTCACCAAGCAAGTCCACGTGCTCGCTCGAGAGGCCCGAACCGATCCGCTGACCGGGCTTGCGAACCGGCGCGGCTGGGATGACCAGCTCCGCCGCGAGCTTGCTCGGGCGCGACGCTCGAAAGGCACCCTTTCGATCGGGCTGCTCGACCTCGACGACTTCAAGAGCTTCAACGACAGGCACGGCCACCAGGCCGGAGACCGGCTGCTTGCCGAGGCGGCCACCGCTTGGCGAGTCCACCTTCGCGAGGCCGACGTCCTCTGCCGATGGGGAGGCGACGAGTTCGCCCTTTTGCTTCCCGACTGTCCCTGGCGGGAGGCCCAGGACGTCCTCGCTCGCCTGGATCGCGCCACCCCAAGCCCACTGTCGTGCGCCACGGGGCTGGCCACTTGGGACGGCGGCGAGCCCGCACACGAGCTGCTCGGGCGAGCCGACGCTGCGCTGCTCGAGGAAAAGGGCAACCGCCGAGGGCTCCACCCCCTCACCGGCGAGCAGGCGCCCAGCGGAGCAGGGCTGCGCCGCTAGGGACCGGAGGGCTAACCGAGGTACTCCGACTCGAATACCAGATCCTTGAGCAGGGTCTGGTACTCGGCGTGCGCCTCGTGCTCGGTCGTGCGCCCAGGCGCTGCCCTCCTCGGCGCGCATCAGGTCGCGGTACTCCGGCGCGCCCGGGAGCTTCACGTTGTCGGCCACCACGACGGAGCCGGGATGCAGCCAGCCCTTGTCCAGCAGGCGCTCCAGGTCGGGGACGTAGGCGGACTTGGCGTGGTCGATGAAGACGAAGTCGAGCGACCCCGGACCGAAGCCATGCTCCGCTTCGAGCGCGTCCAGCGTCCGGCCGCCGTCGTCCAGCGTCCCGACGACGACCTCGAGCCTGCCGTCGACGCCGGCCCGCTCCCAGATGCGGCGAGCGATCTCGGCGTTGTCCGAGTTGAACTCGATCGACACGAACCGGGCGTCGTCGGGCATGACCCGGCTCATCCGCAGGGCGCTGTAGCCGCAGTAGGTCCCGAGCTCGAGGATCTGGCGCGGTCGGGCCCGCTCGACGGCCCGGTCGAGGATCGCGCCCTTCTCGTCACCCACGTTGATCATGAAGCTGCGCTCGTAACAGAACCGGTCGATGGCTCGGATGACGTCGTCCACGTCGCCCTCGCGCGCGGTGGCCGCGACGTACTCCGCGAGCGCCTGCTCGCGACCGTCGCCCACCTGCCACTCCGTGGTCAGGCGCCTGCCCCCGAGCATCAGGCGCAGGAACGACCAGCGGAGGAAGGGGAGTCGCCGGCCTCCGGCTTCGGTCAAACGCCACATGACCGGGCGACCCTCGCACGAACGCGGAGACCGG
>JBJMLJ010000601.1:0-6269 GCA_045805365.1 Thermoleophilaceae bacterium | reverse complement strand
CGCACGCCCGAGCGGAACAGGTCGGCCTCGAGGAAGATCTGGCCGTCCGTGATCGAGATGACGTTGGTCGGGATGTAGGCCGAGACGTCGCCGGCCTGCGTCTCGATGATCGGCAGCGCGGTGAGCGAGCCGCCGTCGAGCTCGTCCGACAGCTTCACCGCGCGCTCCAGGAGGCGCGAGTGCAGGTAGAAGACGTCGCCCGGATAGGCCTCGCGGCCCGGCGGCCGCCGCAGCAGCAGCGACATCTGCCGGTAGGCGTAGGCGTGCTTGGTCAGGTCGTCGTAGACGCAGAGCGCGTGCTGGCCGTTGTAGAGGAAGTGCTCGCCCATGGCACAGCCGGCGTAGGGCGCGAGGAACTTGATCGGCGCCGCCTCGTCGGCGGGGGCGGCCACGATGATCGTGTGCTCGAGAGCGCCGGCGTCCTCGAGCTGCTTGGCGACGTCCACGACGGTGGACATCCGCTGCCCGATCGCCACGTAGATGCAGATCAGGTCCGAGTCCTTGTTGTTGATGATCGCGTCGAGGCAGATCGAGCTCTTGCCCGTCTGGCGGTCGCCGATGATCAGCTCGCGCTGGCCGCGCCCGACGTTGGTCATCGCGTCGATGGCCTTGATGCCGGTGAGCATCGGCTCCTTCACGGGCTGGCGCTGAACGACACCCGGGGCCTTGAACTCCGCCGGCCGGGTCTCGTCGGTGTCGACGTCGCCCTTGCCGTCGAGCGGGGTGCCGAGCGGATCGACGATCCGCCCGAGCATGGCGTCGCCGACGGGGACCTCGAGCAGGCGCCCGGTGCGCTTGACCTGGTCGCCCTCCTCGATCCGGTCCCACTCCCCGAAGAGCACGGTGCCGACGTTGTCGGACTCGAGGTTCAGCGCCAGGCCGGTCACGTCGTGCGGCAGCTCGAGGAGCTCCATCGACATGCAGTTGTCGAGGCCGTGGACGCGCGAGATGCCGTCGGCCACGGAGAGGACCGTGCCCACCTCGGACAGGTCGGCGCCGCCGTCCTCGAGGCCCTCGATGCGGCTCTTGAGGATGCTGGTGATCTCGTCCGGCTTGATCTGCATTCCGTAGGTCTCCTTATGCCGCCTTCGCGACCTGTTTCCGTAGCTGTTCCAACCTGTTGCGCACGCTCGCGTCCAGGACCATGTTCCCTACCCGGACCACGAGGCCGCCGAGCACCTCGGGGTCCACGTTCGCGGACAGCTCGACCTCGCGGCCGGTCTGATCCTGGATTCGCTTGCCGATCTCCTCGACGAGCGACTCGTCGAGGTCGACCGCGCTGGTCACCGACACCGGCAGAAGCTTGTTCTCCTCGGCCCACTTGGCATCGAGCTGGCGCCGGATGCGCGGCAGCAGCGGCATGCGGTGGCGCTCCGCGAGCAGCTCGAGGAAGTTGACGAGGCGCTCGTCGGCGCCCTCGACCACCCGGGAGACGCCCTCCTTCTTCTCCTCGGAGGTGAAGTAGGGCGAGAAGAAGAACAGCTGGAGCTCGCGGTCCTCGCGGAGCGCGTCGTCGACCTCCGCGAGCTCGTCGTGGATGCGGTCGAGCACGTCGTTGTCCTGCGCGGCCTCGAACAGGGCGCGGGCGTACACCTCGGCGATCTCTTCCACTAGTGACCGCCTCCGTTCCCGTCACCCGCCAGCGTCGAGAAGTCGACCTCCTGGAGGGCCTCCTCGATAAGGCGCTTGTGGTCCTCGGGGGTGAGCGACTTCCGGGTCACCTTCTCGGTGGCCACGACGGTCAGGTCGGCCACCTCCTTGCGGATCTCGTCCAGCGCCCGGCGCGTCTCTGCCTCGATGTCCCGGCGCGTCTGCTGGAGCAGCTCCTCGCGCTGCTTCACCGCGGCCTGCTTGGCCTCGTCCTGGACCGAGTCGGCGGCCCGGCGGGCGCGAACGACGATCTCCTCCGCCTGCTCGCGCGCCTCCTTCAGGCGGGCGCGGTACTCCTCGAGCAGCTCGTCGGCCTCGCGCTTGGTGCGCTCTGCGGAGTCGATCGACTCCTCGATCGCCTTGCGCCGCTTGTCGAGCGCCTCGACGATGCGCGGATAGGCGAGCCGCTGCAGGACGTAGACCGACAGCCCGAACACGATCAGGGTCCAGACCATCAGCCCCAGCCCGGGGCTTACGAGGAAGCTGCCGCCGCTCGCCAGGAGACCCATGCGCCTAGAGGAAGAACGCGATCAGCGCGAAGATGAACGTGTAGAAAGCGACGGCCTCGGTGAGCGCGAAGCCGAGCCACTGGATGCTCGTGATCTCCTCGCGCATCTCCGGCTGGCGCGTGACCGACTCGATTACCTTGCCGAAGATGAAGCCGACGCCGATCCCGGCGCCGATCGAGCCCAGGCCGGCGCCGATACCGAGGGCGATGGCCTTGAGCCCCTTGTCGGAGACTCCGCTTGCCGCGATTAGCAGGTGTGACATTCAGGCACTCCTTTCAGTGACCTTCCACGGAGGTTGCTTCGCCGAAGTAGATGGAGCTGAGCGTCGCGAAGATGAAGGCCTGCAGCGTCGCGACCAGGCCGACCTCGAAGAGGAAGAAGACGAACGCGAGCGGCAGCGTGAGCAGTCCCAGCGCGGCCAGCCCCAGCAACACGGCCAGGCCGCCGCCCATGAACAGGAGCAGCAGGTGGCCGGCCAGGATGTTGGCGAACAGTCGGACCGACAGCGAGATGATCCGGACGAACTGCGAGATCACCTCAATCACGAAGATGAACGGCCGCATCTTCGGCGGCGTCCCGCTCGGGATCCAGCTGCGGAAGTAGCCGAAGAAGCCGTGTGCCCTGATCCCCTCGACCTGGTAGCTGAACCAGACCATCAGCGTCAGGACGAGCGGGATCGAGAGGTTGGCGGTGGCCGCGTAGAGCCCGAAGGCGGGCAGGTGAAGGCCGAAGACGCTGATCTTCTCCGCCGTGTTCGTGGGCAGCGGGAAGTAGCCGATGATGTTCGAGAACCAGATGAAGAAGAAGAGCGTGGCGGTGAACGGGAACCACTTGGCGCTCATCTCCGCGTCCATGTTCCCGCGCGTGATCGTGTTGTAGGTCAGGTCGTACGCCGCTTCGATCGCCGTCTGCACGCGGTTGGGCTTGTCCTGCATGCGCTTGGCGACGTAGACCATGGTTCCGATCGTCAGCCCCGCGGCAAGCCACAGGTAGAAGACCGCCTTGTTGATGCTCATGTCGAGGGACCCGATCTTCAGGTTGATCCACGGATCGAGCTTGAACTCCTGGACGGGCTGGTAGCTGTTGTTCTTGCCGCCGCTCCCCGCGATCACGCCGACCGCGATCAGCAGGAAGGCGTAGCCCCCGACCCCGAGCCAGATCTTGGCGCGCCGGCTCATCGTCTCGAGCCCGGTGCGAGTGGCCCGCTGGTCATGATCGCCGTGAGATAGACGGTCACAAGCACCACCGAGAGCAGCGCGGCGGACAACCCGGCATCGCGATCTGTTTTCCCGATGACGAAGATCGTAAGCGCGAGGATCCAGACGCGCGCGAAGAGGCTGAGGGCGAGGATCGCCGTGGCCCGTCTCACGTCGGCCGACGCGCGTGCGCGGCGCTCGATCAGCTGCTGGGCCAGCCGGTTGGCGAGCCAGACCGCCGCGATGCCGCCCCAGCCGAGGAGCGGCAGCCCGGCCGCCAGGAAGAGCGGCAGCGCGAGCGCCAGGACCACCAGGTCCAGCCAACGAATTGCCATCTCAGATGTCCCTACGGCGTGCGTAGACAAGGCCGGACCCTCCGACGATCCCTGCGAACGGGTCGGTGGTCGCGTCCGCTGCGCCGGTGCAAGCCGTCTCCGCCGCGAGCATGAGGGCGACCCCAGCAGGCGTAGGGCTGGAGGGGTCGGTCGTGCTGACTGTGCTCGTTCTGCATGCGGGACACGGCACCGGAGGTGCGATCAGGCGGCACCTGCGTGGCTCCCCCCGCCGCGGAGGAACCTTATCCGAGCAGGGGACTTTGCTGCTACTTAGTGGCGCTCGTGACCTGCGCCTCGACGTCGAGCTGACGGTCGAGAGCGGTCAGGAAGGCCTCGACGATCGCGCCGTCGAACTGCGTGCCCGAGCCCGCCAGCAGCTCGGCTCGCGCGGCCTCCTCGCCGAGGGCGGGCCGGTAGACGCGGTCCGCGGTCATCGCCTCGTAGGCGTCGGCGACCGCCAGGATGCGCGCCTCCAGGGGGATGTTGTCTCCCTCGAGGCCCGCCGGGTAACCGCTCCCGTCGAGGCGTTCGTGGTGGGCGACGATCCAGCTGCAGAGGTCCGTGAACTCGGGGCGCGCCAGGAGCCGGGCGGCGATCTCCGGGTGGGTGCGCATCTCCTCCCACTCCTCGTCGTCGAGCGGGCCCGGCTTGGTCAGCACGCGATCCGAGATGCCGATCTTGCCGACGTCGTGCAGCACCCCGGCGACCCTGATGAGCTCGACGCGATCGCGGGCCAGGCCGAGCTCCTCGGCCATCATCCGCGCGTAGCGGCCGACGGTCTGTGAGTGGCGCGCGGTACCCGTGTCGCGGATATCGAGCGCCTCGGCAAGTCCCACCACGGTCGCCAGCTGCATTTCGCCGCGCTCGGCGCTTCTCCCCCCCGCTGCAAGCATTCCTGACACCTCGGCGCTGTAGATCACCGTGCGGTCCTTGCCGAGGTCCTTGGCCGCGTAGAGGGCCTGGTCGGCTGCACGCAGGAGAAGCTCGGTCTCCTCGCCGTGGTCCGGCCAGCTGGCGATGCCGAAGCTGATCGTTATCGGCAGCGGCGTCTCGGAGAAGGTGCGCTGGACCGCGCGGCGCAGGCGCTCGGCGACCAGGAAGGCGCCGCGCTCGTCCGTGTCGGGCAGGAGCAGGGCGAACTCCTCGCCGCCCATCCGTGCCGCCACGTCGATCCGCCGCTTCCACTTGACGATGTCGACCGCGAGGGCCTGGAGGGCCTGGTCCCCGGCGTGATGCCCGAGGCGATCGTTGACGAGCTTGAAGCCGTCGAGGTCGCCGGCGACGACGCTCAGTGGCCTGCGGCTGCGGCGCGAGCGCTCGAGCTCCATGCCGAACGTCTCCTCGAACCCGCGCCGGTTGAGTAGGCCCGTCAGCGGGTCGGTCTTGGCGGCGTCGGTGAGGCTGTGGACCAGGCGATCGATGCGGTCCCGCTGGTAGGAGACGAGCAGCCCGGCGACGAGCGCCGTGCCGATCGTCAGGAGCCAGCGCTGCTCGACCAGGCCGCCGTCGCCGAGGACCTTGAGCGCCCAGGCGTAGGCGGCGCCCGCGAGCGCGATCTGGAGCGCGGCGAGCTGGCGGCTGAGGAAGTAGAAGGCCTCGACCCCGACCCAGACGTAGAAGAACGAGTAGACGCTGCTCGTGTGGCCGTCGAAGTAGACCGCGGCGGTGATCAGGCCGGAGCCGAGGGTGAGGAAGATGGGCACCGCGGCCTCCGGCAGCCTGGTCGCGCCGAGGAACAGGAGCCCGCCCCCGGCGAACGCGCAGGCGATGACGATCGCCATCGCGAGAAGGTTGGTGGTGTCGCTGTGCGGGAGCACGAGCGAGAGCCCCCCGAGAGTGGCCCCGGCCACGTAGAACCACCCGAGCGTGCGGGCCATCGCGGGGCGTCCAAGCGTGCCTTCGAGCGCGGGCTTGCCGGCCTCCATCCGTTCTGTATCGGCCCAGGGCGGGCTGGGGCTTTAGAGAGCGGCGAGGAGCGCTTCGACGACCCGTCCGTCGAACTGCTGCCCCGAGCCGCGGCGGAGTTCCTCGGCCGCCTCGTCCGGGGCCAGCGCCGGCCGGTAGGACCGCTCGCTCGTCATCGCCTCGTAGGCGTCGGCGACCGCAAGGATCCGGGCCTCGAGCGGGACCTCGTCGCCGGGCCTGCCGAGCGGGTAGCCGCGGCCGTCCGGGCGCTCGTGATGGCAGAGGATCCAGGAGCCGATCTCGACGAAGTCGGTGGTCTCTACCATGCGCGCGCCGATCTCCGGATGCGAGTGGACCCAGTTCCACTCCTCCTCGTTGAGCGGGCCGGCCTTCGTGAACAACGCGTCGGGCATGCCGACCCGGCCGACGTCGTGGAGGATGCCCGCCAGCCGGATCCGCTCGACCGACTCGGGCGGCATCCCGAGCTCGCGCGCGGTCAGCTCGGCGAAGCGCCCGACGCGGTGGCAGTGGGTCGTGTTGCCGTTGTCCCTCAGGTCGAGCGCCTCGGCCAGGCTGAGCAGGGTGGCCAGCTCGACACCGCCGTCCTCGGCCGTGCGAGGCGTGAGGGCGAGGATGCCGGGCACCTCGGCGCTCGAGATCACGGAGCGGTTGCG
>JBJMLJ010000600.1:0-9971 GCA_045805365.1 Thermoleophilaceae bacterium | reverse complement strand
GGCCGCCCCTGGGCGCTTCTTCTCAGCGCGCAGCTTCTGGAACCGGCCTCTGGCCGCCGACACCGCGCTGGCGTCCGGCTCCGCCGGGCTCGTCTCCGAGCTCCGCCGCCTGCTCACGAGCACCAACCCCTGGATCGACACCTGGAACTTCAGCACGCCGGTCTACCGGGTGGGGCGCCACCAGCGCCGGGTCCGGGTGAGGCTCGACCGTCCTAACGCGCGGCTCGCCAAGGCATTCAGGTCGGTGCCGTTGCCGGCGAACGCCCGACCGGCCTCGGGCAACGACCGCCACCTGGTCGTGTTCCAGCGCTCGACGGACACGCTGTGGGAGTTCTTCAAGCTGCAGCGGAGCGGCCGGCGCTGGCACGCTGCCTGGGGCGGCGAGCTGCGGCACGTATCCCGCGCCAAGGGCGTGTTCCCCGATCCTTTCGGGGCCACGGCCACCGGGCTGCCGCTGGTGGGCGGACTGATCCGGGCCGGGGAGCTGCGGCGCGGCCGGATCGACCATGCGCTCGCGATCTCGCTACCGCACACCCGCGCGAGGGCGTTCGTCCCGCCGGCCACACGCACCGACGGGGACGTCTACAGCGCGGCCGCGATACCCGAGGGCACGCGCTTCCGGCTCGATCCGTCGCTCGACCTCTCCAAGCTGAAGCTTCCCCGCGTGACGTTGATCATCGCGCAGGCGGTCCAGCGCTACGGCATGATCGTGCGCGACAAGGGCGGCGCGGTCAGCTTCTACGCCGAGTCGGCCAAGCACGGCCACCGCAGCCCCTACACGCGGCTGTTCGGTGGCCGCTCGCCCACCGATCTCCTGAGCCGCTTCCCGTGGGCCAGGCTCCAGGTGGTCCGGGCGAGGCTCATCCCGCGCTGGTCGGCGGGCTCCTCGTGACCCGTCCGTTGAGGGCGGTCGCGGGAGTTGCGGCCGCCGGCGTGGCAGGGCTGTCCGCGTACCTCCTCGGCCTGCTGGCCGCGGCCAGCGCGGCGCGGCGGCGTCCGGCGCCTGGCGCCGGACCCGGAGAGCTGCCGTTCACGGTGCTGATCCCCGCCCACGACGAGGAGGGCGTGATCGGTGCCACGCTCGACGCGCTCGCCCGGATCGACTACCCGGTTGAGCGCTACGAGGCGCTCGTCGTGGCCGACAACTGCTCCGACGGCACCGCCGACGAGGCGCGCGCCCGCGGCGCGTCGGTGCTCGAGCGGCGGCTGCCCGACGACCGCGGCAAGGGACGCGCGCTCGCGTGGGCCCTCGGTCGCCTGTCGCGCTCGGAGCTGCGCGAGCGGGCGGTCCTGATCCTCGACGCCGATTGCGAGCCGTCGCCGAACCTCCTGCGTGCCCTCGAGGCCCGCCTGACCCGCGGCGCCGACGCGGCGCAGGCCGACTACGTGGTCTCGAACCCGGAGGAGTCGTCGGCAGCCGGGCTCCGCTACGCGGGCTTCGCCCTGGTCAACAGCGTCCGTCCGCTCGGAAAGAGCGCGCTGGGCCTGTCCTGTGGGCTCCTCGGAACCGGGATGGCGTTCGGGCCCGGGCTGTTCGAGCGTGTGCCGTGGGGATCCTTCTCGCTCGCCGAGGACGCCGAGTACCACGCGGAGCTGGTGTCGGCCGGCCACCGGGTCGAGTTCTGCCCCGAGGCGTCGGTTCACTCCCCTATGCCGACCTCGCTCGAGGCCGGCGAGACGCAACAGTCCCGCTGGGAGGCGGGCCGCCTTGCGCTGGCCCGTCGCTGGACGCCCCGGCTCGTGCGCGAGGGCATCGCCTTGCGCGACCCGGTCCGCCTGCACGCCGGCCTCGAGCAGCTCGTGCCACCGCTCTCGCTCGCCGGCCCGGCCACCCTTCTCGCCGCCCTGCTGGGGCTGGCCGCGCGGTCGCGGGCCGCGCTGACCGCCGCGGCCGGCGCGGCGCTCTGCCAGGCGGCCTTCGTCATCGGCGGACTGCTCCTGGTCCGCGCGCCGGCGGCCGCCTACCGCTCGCTGTTGCTCGCGCCCAGGCTGGCGCTGGGCAAGCTGCGGCTCTACGCGGACCTGATCGCCGGCCGCGTGCCCAGCAGCTGGGTGCGGACCGAGCGCGAGCGCACCACGCCGGCCCAGAGGAACAGCAGGGCGGTGGGCAGCGCGTAGGGCAGCGGCGTGACCGCGGCCACCATCACCCAGTCGACCGCGAGCGCCAGCAGCGCGATACGCCAGGGCCGCAGATCGGGCGGGCCACGCCGCAGCAGGCCACCGCCGACCACCATCGCGAAGCCGACCAGCCAGAGGAAGGCGCCCACTATGCCGAGCTCGCTGGCGTGCGACAGCAGCACGTTGTGGACCCCCTCCCCCATTCCGACGAGCGGCGTCTCGCCCGACTGCTCGAAGTAGTCGGGACTGTCGGTCTGGAAGCGGTTCCAGCCAAAGCCGGCGATCGGACGCGCCTCGACCATGCGCAGCGCGGCGTGGTCCGTGTTGACGCGAACCCAGATCGGAGCCTCCTGGTGCTCGCGCTCGGACGCACTCGTGGCGAGATTCGGCACCGAGGTGAGCGCCACAAGCGCGATCGCGGCGCCGGCCGCGGCCACCGGGAGCAGATAGCGGCGAACGCCCGGGAACGAGGCGAGGGCCAGCGCGGTGGCCACTATCGAGGCGAGCCAGACGCTCCTCGTCAGCGTGAAGATGACGCCGGCGGCGCATAGGCCCGCGGTCACGACGCAGAGGGCGCGAATGAGCGGGTCGCGCCACGTGACGAGCCCCACGACGGCCGCGACGGCGCCCGCGTAGAGGCCCATCCCGTTCCCGACCGCCTCCACGAACGGCCCGCGGGCGCGGCCCGCGTGGATCCCGATCGAGGAGTCGAGGATGTACTTGGGGAAGACGAGGGCGTTCAGGTGCAGGGCCTCGCACAGCGCCGTCACGCCCAGGTAGAGCCCGAGCCCCACGAGCACGCCGAGCAGTATCAGCCGCTGGCGGCGCTCGGCGAAGACCGTCGGCGCGACGAAGAAGAGGGCGAAGGGCACCAGCCCGAAGCGGTCGAGCAGCCCGAAGATCCCCTGTGAGCTCATGAGCGTCCCGGCCCAGGCCGCCGACCCGATCGCCCAGGCCGCGGCGAACAGCAGGACCCAGTGGACCGTTTCGAGCCCGGAGCCGCGGAGCGCGGCCATGCCCGGCCGCTCCGCCCGGGCCTGGACCACGACGGCGATCAGACCCGCCGCGATCAGCAGCCGGTCGAGCCCGATCGGGATGCCCATGTGCTGCCAGTTGCCGGAGAACGCCATGGCCGCGATCCCGAGGCTGAGGCTCCAGGCGGGCTCGACGCGTACGGCGACGTAGACGAGGCCCATCGCCCCGGACACCGCAGCCGCCCCCACGAAGACGCGGTCGGGGGCGGCCCCGGCGGCCAGGGCCGCGACGGCCAGCACCGGGACCGAGAGGGCCGCCCAGGCGGCGCCCGAGAGTTGTCGGGGCGCCTGCTCCATCGAGCTAGCTCTGGCGGCGCGCGGCGCGGGCGGTCGCCAGCGCGACCCCCGCGAGGATCCCGGTCAGCGCGCCGATGACCAGGTACAGGCGCAGCTTCTTCGTCTGGTCGCTTGACGCGCCCTCCGCGGGATCGAGCACGCGCAACGGCGTCTGGCCGCCGGAGCCCTGCGTCTGCTGGACGTAGGCGAGCTTCAGAGCCTTGGCCTTCAGCGAGGCGGCCTGGAAGGCGGCGTCGGTCCGGCGCTTCGTGGCGCCGACGGTGCCGACGGTGGCCGCCTGGGCGGCGTTGGCCTGCTCCTGCGCCGCCTTGAACTTCCGCAACAGGGTTGCCCCGCTCGTGCCGGAGCCCGCAACCGCGCTGACGTAGCGGATCAAGGCGTTGCTCCCGGCGCGGGCAAGCAGGATGGCGTCGCGCCTGCTCTTCGCCTTCCCCTGGACCTTGACGAGCGGGCTCTGCGCGAGCGCGGATGCCGAAAGGCCGCTCGTGACCTTGGCCCGCGGCAGCCCGGTCTTGCGACTCACCCTGCGCGTGACCGCCTCGGCGCTGATCGCGCGGCTGTAGGTGGAGGCGAGCTGGGTGGTGGCGTCAGCCGACGCCTGGTTGCTCTGCGACCCGGGGCTCAGCGTTCCCACGCCGAGGCGCGCCTGGCTCGTGTAGTTGGGCTTTCGGACCTCTCCGATGGCTAGGGCCGCGCCGACGAGCACGAGCACCGGGAGGAGCGCCAGCAGGGGGTGCCGGACGATTGCCTGGAACGGCCCGGGCGGCGGCCCTCCGTTGGTCGTCGCGTACTGGCGTTCAGGGGTAACGGTGGCGACGTCGGGCATCCTCATCCATGGGTCGGGGTATAGGACACAGGCGGGTCGCTTGGGGGCGCCAGCGCTCACGACCCGTCAGGAAACGGCCCGTAGCCTGCGCAGGGGCGCCTCCTCCGATCTGGTGTACCCAACATGGCACGCCGCTATGCACGTCGCTTACCTAGCCAGCCGCTATCCCGACGTCTCGCACACGTTCATCCAGCGCGAGATCGTGGCCCTGCGCCGGCTCGGCGTGGAGATCTCCACGTTCACGGTTCGCCGGGCCCGGCCTGACCAGACCCTCTCGGCGCTCGACCGCGAGGAGGCGGCCGGCACCTACTCCATACTGCCGCCCCGCCTGGGCGATCACCTGGGTGCCCACCGGCGCGCGCTCGGCCGGGGCTACCTCGCCTGTCTCGTGCGCTCGCTGCGGCGCGCACCCGGAGGGGCCAGGGCCCTCCTCTGGCGCCTCTTCTACTTCGCGGAGGCGGTCGTGCTCTGGGACCAGTGCACGCGCCGCGGCATCGAGCACGTGCACGCCCATTTCGCGAACGTCGGGAGCGACGTGGCCGAGCTGGCGGCGGAGCTGAGCGGCGGCTCGCTCGGCTGGAGCTTCACGATGCACGGCTCCACCGAGTTCTACGACGTCCCCGGTCACCGCCTGGCGGACAAGGTGAGGAGCGCGAGCTTCGTCGTCTGCGTGAGCGACTTCACCCGCAGCCAGCTGATGATGTGGGTCGGCGACGAGCAGTGGGACAAGCTGCGGGTGATCCGCTGCGCGGTCGACACGGCGGCATTCGCCCCCCCGCCGAGCCGCCGCCACGGGGGGCCGCTCCGGATCCTCTGCGTCAGCCGGCTCGTTCTCGGCAAGGGGCTCACCCTCCTCTTCGAGGCCATGGCCGGGCTCGACGTCGACACCGAGCTCGTGCTCGTAGGCGACGGCCCCGAGCGGTCGCGGCTCGAGCGTCGCGCGGGCGAGCTGGGCGTCCGCGTGCGCTTCGCCGGCGCCGTCGGCCAGGACGAGATCCGCCGCCACTATGCGGAGGCCGACGTGTTCTGCCTGCCCAGCTTCGCCGAGGGCGTTCCGGTGGTGCTGATGGAGGCGATGGCCATGGGGCTGCCCGTCGTCGCAACGCGCATCAGCGGGATTCCCGAGCTCGTCGACGACGGCGTGACCGGGCTGCTGGTACCTCCGGCCCGCGTGGATGAGCTGGCCTCGGCCCTGGCGGAGCTGGCGAGCGACCCGGGCCGCCGCGAGGCGATGGGCGCGGCCGCACGCGACGCCGTCGTAAAGCGCTACGACCTGGAGGCGAACGCGCCGGAGCTAGCGGGTCTGTTCAGCGGACGTAGCCGTCCTGCCCCGTCAGCGCCTCGCGCATTTGCCTCTGGTTCTCGAGGCTGACTTCCTCGTCGTCGAGCATCGTGTACTCGTTGCGGCCGAACCGGGGCCGGCGCTCCATCTGCTCGCGGTGATGGCCGACATAGTCCTCGGTCTTCCCCACGAGCACGGCGGGGTTGCCCGCCACCATGACCCCGGCGGGCACGTCCTCGCGGACCACGCTGCCGGCGCCGACGATCACGTCGTCGCCGATGGTCACGCCCGGCAGCACCAGCGAGTAGGCGCCGATGAACACCCGGCGGCCGATCTTGACCCGCCCGACACGGGTGTAGCCGATGTGGCGCCTCGTGCTGGCGTCGTGAGCGAGAACGTAGACGCCCGGCCCCAGCGTCGTGTCGGACCCGATCGACACGAGCCAGGGGAAGTTCGCGTCCACGACCGCCCCCGAGGCGAGATAGACGTTCGGCCCGATCTCCAGCCCGCGCTTGACCAGCCTGTCGGTATCGGCGTAGCCCTGAAGGCGCCGGCGCAGCTTTCTGAGGGTCGTCGAGAGCATCCGTTCACACTCCTTTCCCCCATCCGGCGGAGTTTCAGCCGCCAATGGCATGTTTTCAGGGACGACCAGGAGGGGGACCCACACCCACGGTGGCCCCACGCTTACTCATTTCCGGTTGGTACGGACAGGGAAACCTCGGCGACGAGGCCGTCCTCGCCGGAATGCTGCAGACGATCGGCCGTGCCCTGCCCGAGGCACGGATCACCGTGCTCTCGGACGACCCCCCGAGGACCGAGCGCGAGCACGGGGTGAAGGCCGTGGCGCGCGACAACCGCGGGCCCCGCCGAAGGCTCCTCTCGGAGACTCTTCCGATGCTCCGGTCGGACGCCTTCCTCATCGGCGGCGGAGGACTGGTCAAGGACTTCGGCAGCCTGCCGGGGAACGTCCACGGCTGGCTGCGCCCGGGCGTGGTGGCGCGAACGCTGCGACGGAAGTGCATGTGGTACGCCGTCGGAGTCGACGATCTCCGCTTCGAGGAGTCCGAGGCGTACGCGAGGCGGGCGGCCGAGCGGGCGGACGTCCTGACCGTGCGCGACGAGGGCTCCGCCCGCAAGCTCGCGGCCACCGGCCTGCGCGAGGAGCCTCTGCTCACGGCCGATCCCGCGATCGTCCTGGACGACCCGGAGCGCGAGCGGAGCCGCGACCGGCCCGTCGTCGCCGTCTGCCCTAGGCACTGGAAGGTGGCGTCGGCCGACGTCGAGCGGCCGGAGCTCCAAGGCCGCCTCGTCGCCGAGCTCGCGGCGGCGCTCGACTCGCTGCACGAGCGCTTCGACGTCCGGGTCGCGTTCGTGCCCTTCAGGGCGGAGCGCGGCGACGACGACCGCGAGGTCTGCGCCGCGATCCGCGATGGCATGCGCCACACCGGCGCCGCCGAGACCCTCGCCCTCCCCGATGCGCCCGCGGCCGCGGCCGAGATCCTGGCGAGCTGCGAGCTCGTGGTGGGCACGCGCCTGCATTCGCTGATCCTGGCCGCCGCCGGCGGCACGCCCTTCCACGCCCTCGACTACATGCCCAAGGTGCGCTTCTTCTGCGAGCGGGTGGGCCTGCCGGATCACCGCTCCGACATCGCGGCGGCGAGTGAGGGCGGTCGCCTGACCGAGGTGCTCCAGCGCTCCTTCGAGCGGCGGGCGGCCACGCGTGAACGGCTCCGGACGACGGTTCCGCTGCTCCAGCGCCTCGCCGGGCTGAACGCCGAGCTGCTGGCGGCGCTGGTCACGGACGAGTCGCGCTTGCCCGAGCTCGCCGACGAGGTGCGGGGGGTGGACCGGACGCTGCGGACGGCGAGGGCCGCCTAGCCAGCCGCCCGCGCAGCGCACCGAACACCGACGTGAAGCGCTCCCGGTCGCGGGCGGCAACGCCGCCCGCGAGCAGGAAGACGACGCCGTATGCGAGCGACCCGGCGGTCAGCGCCAGCAGGAGCCCGCCGGGGCCTCCGAGGGCGTGGTCGAGCACGCGGGCGACCCCGAAGCCGGCCGCGCAGGCGAGGCCCAGCGCGGCCATCTGCACGGGCGTCCAGGTCGCCCGGAGCGGGGCTGCGAGGTGCGGGCGGACCACGTGTTGCAGCCAGATCACCCCGACCACCGAGCCGATCGCCCATGCCAGCGCCGCGCCCATCATCCCGAGCGACGGCGCCATCGCGAAGGTGAGCCCGATCGTTAGCAGGGTGCGGCCGACGGACGTGGTGGTCACGACCCCGGGTCGCCCCTCGGCGATCAGCACCTGCGCCTGCACGCCCGAGATCGCGGCGAGCGCGGGGATGGCGAGGAGCACGGCGAGCGTGTTGCCGGCCTGCGAGAAGCCCGGTCCGAAGAGCTCCATCACCCCGTAGCCGGCGCCGCCGCCAACCGCCGCGGGGAAGAACATCGCGATCGCGAGGTAGCGCATGGAGTCGACCAGCGCGCGGTCGAAGCCGCCGCTGTCGTCGCCGGCGCGTCGCTCGACGAGCGTCGGCAGGAGCACCTCGCCGATGCGCGTCTTGGCCTCGAGGAAGCGGTTGGTGAGCTGCCAGGCCCGCTGATAGGCCCCGACCACCGACAGCGAGGCGACCGCGCCGAGCACCCAGGTACCGACCTGGCTCGCCACGCCCGAGGCAAGGCCGGAGGGCGCGAGCTTGATCCCGAAGCGGATCATTTCTGGCAGCGAGCGGAAGCCATGGCGGACGACGTGGCGGGGTACCCGGAAGCGCATGTAGCCGCGCACGGAGAAGAGCCGATGCAGCAGGGAGAACGCCCAGCTCGCGCAGGTGGCCATCACGAGCCCCCAGACGTCGCCCATCAGCAGGCCCCCCGCGACGGCCAACACGAGGAAGCCCACCGCCTGGTTGAGCCGGACCCAGAACAGCTCCCGCCCGGCGCGGAAGGCGGAGAGGACCATGTCCAGGTTCCAGCAGGTGTTGGTGAGCAGCGTCTGGCTGACGACGAGGACCGTTGCGGGGAGGATCAGGTCGGGGTGGTCGATCGGGCCGTGGTAGACCACGACGATCACCCCCTCGGTGATGAGCCCGACGACCGCCGTGAGCACGAACGAGAAGGTCATGACGGCCGCGAACAGGCCGCTCACCTCCGGCTCCCGCGGCGGCAGGACGGCGACCCGGCGGACGAGCGCCGCCTGCTCCTGGGCCGTCGAGAGGTACATGAGCGCCATCGACGGCGCCATCGAGAGGCCGAACTGGCCGATCACCTTGATGCCGTACACGCGGGCGATGGCGACGCTCGAGACGACGCCCAGGACGATCAACGAGAGCGAGCTGAGGCTCCCGAAGCCGAAGCCCGAGCGGTAGGAGGCCCTGTCCTTCACCGCCCCCTCCCCTCGTAGACGGCGACCGTGCGCGCGGCGATCGAATCCCAGTCGAGCCGTTCGGCCACGCGTCGCGCGGCCTCGGCCCGGGCGGCCCGGTCGCCGTGGCGGACCGCCTCGAGGGCCGGCGCGAGGCCGTCGCCGTTGAACGACTCGAGGGCCGGCTCGGCGGCGATCTCGCGGGTTCCCTCAAACGGAGCGACGACCGGCAGGCCGTGTGACAGCGCCAGCAGCAGCGCCCCACTCGAGAACACCTGGCGGTAGGGCAGCACCGCGGCGTCGGCTGCGTCGTGAAGCTCGGCCACGCGGCCGTCGGGCACGTGCTCGAGCATCAGTCTGACCCGCGGGTCGTGGCCGGCGGCCCGCTCGACGGCCTCGCGCACCTCCGCGTCCCAGGCCGAGCCCGCCACCAGCAGCCGCAGGTCCGGATCGGGTAGCGACGTGAAGGCCTCGATGGCCTGGGGCACGCGCTTGTAGCGGCGCAGCTGCCCGAACAGGAGATAGGTGAAGGCGGCCCGGGGAATGCCGAGCTCGGCCCGGGTCTCCTCGCGCGCCCTGCCGGCCGGGGGATAGAGCCCGATGAAGTGGCCGTGCGGAATGACGGTGAGGTCGGCGACCTCGCCGTATGCGTCCTCGATCTGGCGCGCCGCGTACCCCGAGTGGGCGATCACGGCGTCGGCGCCGCGCAGCGCGGCCCGGGTGACGGGGCCCTCGAGCCGCGGGTGGCGGGGCTCGTGCGGCCGCAGGTTGTGCGCCGTGAAGACCACGCGCTTGCCGAAGCGGCGCAGGCGGCGAAGTGTCCAGAGGAGGCGAGCCGCGCGGACCGAGCTGCGCGCCAGCGAGTCGGCGCCGATGAGGTACTCGAGCCAGTGCAGGTGCACCGCGTCCAGGGGCGCGGCCGGCGCGGCGTGGACGTCCGGCAGGTCGACGAGGTCGACGCCCTTGCGCTCGAGGGCCGGATGCAGCATCCGCAGGTAGGGCGCCTCCGCCAGCTTGGGGAACGAGGCCACCCTCAGCCGGCCGCTCCGCCGGCCG
>JBJMLJ010000599.1:0-3655 GCA_045805365.1 Thermoleophilaceae bacterium | reverse complement strand
TCGCCCTCGTCGAGCGCGACGACTACGCCTCCGGCACCTCGAGCCGCTCCTCGAAGCTGATCCACGGGGGCCTTCGCTACCTCCAGAACTTCGACCTCGGCCTCGTCCGCGAGGCGCTGCTCGAGCGCTCGCTGCTCGTCCGGCTGGCGCCGCACCTCGTCAAGCCGCTGCCACTGCTGGTGCCGGCGTTCGAGGGGAAGCGGCCCGATCGGCTGCTCGGCGTCGGGCTGAACATGTACGACGTGATGGCGCGCCGGCGCGGGCGCTCGGACGAGGACTGGAGCCCCGATCGCCACCGGGTCGTAGACGCCGACGAGACCGTCGAGCTCCTGCCGGCACTGGCCGACCGCAAGCCGAGCGCCGCCTACCTCTTCTTCGACTGCCAGACCGACGACGCCCGCCTCGTGCTCACCGTGCTCGGCGAGGCCGAGCGGTTCGGAGCGGTGCTCGCCAACTCGTGCGAGGTGACCGGGCTGATCGAGCAGGGCGGCCGCGCGGAGGGCGTGACCGTCAAGGACCACATCAACGGGGGCGAGTTCGAGATCCGGGCCGACAACGTCGTCAACGCGACCGGCGTCTGGGCCGATCGCATCCGGCCGGAAGAGCTCTACGAGCAGGAAGAGGTCCCGACCATCCGGCCCTCCCGCGGCACCCACGTCACGCTCGCCTGGAGCTCGCTGCCGGTGAACGCGGGGGCGATCGTCCCCGCCGGCCGCGGCCGGACGATCTTCGTGCTCCCCTGGCTCGGGCGGACGCTGATCGGCACGACCGACAACGATTACGAGGGCGCGCTCGAGCACGTCCCCCCGAGCGAGGAGGACATCGACTACCTGCTGTCGGCCTGCAACGAGTTCTTCGGCAGCTCGCTCGGGAGCGACGACATCACGGGCGCCTACGCCGGCGTGCGGCCGCTGATCTCGACCGGCGACCCGAAGAAGTCCGTGGACATCTCGCGCAAGGCCGAGCTGTACGAGACGAGCTCCGGCCTGGTCACGATCACCGGCGGCAAGCTGACGACCTGGCGGAGGATGGCCAAGATCGCGGTCGATCGCGTGGTCGAGCGTGAGGGCCGCGAGCTCCCCTGCCGGACGGAGGAGATCCCGCTGGGCATGCCCGAGGACCCGGCAGCCCTACCCGACGTCGAGGGAGTGGACGAGGCGTCGCGGGCCCACCTCGCCGCCCGCTACGGCCACGCGGCGCAGGACGTGATGCAGCTCGCCGCCGGGTCGCCCGAGCTAGCGGCCCGGATCAGCCCGGACCTGCCGGACCTCGTGGCGGAGGCCGCTTTCGCGGCCCGGCGCGAGCAGACCCGCTCGGTGGCGGACGTGCTGATCCGCCGGACGCGGCTGGGGCTGCTCGACGCTCGGGCGCTCTGCGCCGACGGCGCGGACGGCCCCGAGCGCGTGGCCCGCGCGATGGCCCCCGAGCTCGGCTGGGACGAGGCACGGATCAGCAGCGAGGTTGACGACTGGAACGAGGTGGCGCGCGCAGAGGGCTTCGTGCCCGGGGCGAGCGGAGGACGGCGTGAAGCTGCGGTTGCGTGAGGAGCTCCTCGAGCTGGAGCCGGGCCGGCCGCTCCTGATGGGAATAGTCAACGCCGGGCCGGACTCGTTCTCCGACCCCGGCGAGCGCTCGCCCGGGGAGCTGGTGGAGCGCGGGCGACGGCTGGCGAGCGACGGGGCGGCGCTGATCGACGTCGGCGGCGAGTCGGGCCGAACCGACCGCGAGGCGGTGCCGGTGGAGGAGGAGATCGGGCGGATCGCGCCCCTGGTGGAGGCGCTGGCGGCGGAGGGGCTGCGGGTGTCCGTCGATACCTGGCGCGCCCCCGTGGCGCGGGCGGCGCTCGACGCCGGCGCCGCGATGATCAACGACGTGAGCGCCCTGTCCGATCCGGGCGTCGCCGAGGCCTGTGCCGAGCCGGGGGCCGGGCTCGTCGTCACCCACACCCGCGTTCCGCCCAAGACCAAGGGCTTCCCCGACTACGACGACGTGGTGGCCGACGTGGCCGAGCTGCTCCGCGAGCGGTCGGCGGCCGCGCGCGACCACGGGGTGGACGACGAGCAGCTCCTGCTCGATCCCGGGATCGACCTGGCCAAGACGCCGGCCGAGTCGGTCGAGGTGCTGCGCCGCCTGAGGGAGCTGCACGAGCTGGGCCGCCCGCTGCTGCTGGCGGTCTCCCGCAAGGACTTCCTCGGCGCGCTCACGGAGCGCCCGCCTGCGCAGCGCGACGCAGCCACGCTCGCCGCGGTGGGGGCCGCCAGCGAGGGCGGCGCCCACGTCCTGAGGGTCCACGACGTGGCCGCTGCCAGCGACTACCTGCGCGTGCGCGCCGCGGTGGCCGGGGACGAGCCCGTGCCCGACGGCCCGCTCGCCGACGAGCTCCGCCGGGAGCACGCGTAAATGCCGTTCACCATCGCCCAGCTCTCCGACCTCCACTGCGGCTCGCCCTTCTTCGTCCCCAGCCTGCTCGAGCGCGCCCTGGTCGAGGTGAACGAGCTCGAGCCGGACGTGGTGGTCGTCTCCGGCGACCTGACGGGCGACGGTCTGAGGCCCGAGTACCAATCGGCGCGCGACTACCTGAGCCAGATCAGCTGCGAGCGCATGATCGTGATCCCGGGCAACCACGACTCGCGGAACGTCGGCTACGTGCACTTCGAGGAGCTCTTCGGCGAGCGGCGCTCGGAGCTGCACCGGGACGGCATCTCGATCGTCGCAGTCGACTCGACCGAGCCGGACCTCGACCACGGCGTAATCGGCCGCGGCCGCTACGAGTGGATCGAGGAGCGCTTCGCCTCCCAGGAGGCCTTCCTGCGGGTCTTCGTGCTCCACCACCACCTGCTGCCGGTGCCGGGCACGGGGCGAGAGCGAAACGTGGTCCACGACGCCGGCGACACGCTCGAATGCCTCCAGCGGGCCGACGTCCACCTGGTCCTGTCGGGCCACAAGCACGTGCCCTACGCCTGGCGGCTCGAGAACCTGTTCGTCGTCAACGCCGGAACGGTGTCGACCACGCGCCTCCGGGGCAAGACCAAGCCCTGCTACAACGTGATCGAGGCGTCGCCCGAGCGCGTGACCGTCTACCGCAAGTACCCGTTCCACGACCGCGACGCGATCCTCTCCTTCGACCCGCGCACCTACGAGTACGAGAAGAACCAGTCGCTCCTCGGGGAGACGGCGCATGGCTGAGGAGCGGGCGGCGGTGGACCGGCTGGCGATCGTCCGGCGCTGGGCCGAGCTGACACCCGACGGCGACTGGGTCAGCGGCATGAGCGACGAGCGGCAGCTGGCCCGGGTGGAGGAGGCGCTCAACGAGCTCGCGGTTCCCGACCTCGAGGTGGTTCCGATGGGCGGTGGGATGGACGGTGGCGGCCTGGTCTCGCCGGCCCGCGGCGCACGCGGCGTCATCGACTTCTGGCAGGAATGGCTCGAGCCGTGGGATTCCTTCACGGTCGAGATCGGGCGGATCGAGGAGGGGCCGAAGGCCGTCCTGATCGAGGTGGTGCAGCGAGGCCGGCTCCGCGGCTCTACGGGCACCGTGGAGACGCCCTCCGCAGCCGTTCACTTCTTCCGCGGCGACCGGATGTCCCGCATCGAGTTCCACCTCGACCGGGCCGGGGCGCGGAAGGCGGCCGGACTCGCCTAGCCGGCGAAGTGC
>JBJMLJ010000598.1:0-3817 GCA_045805365.1 Thermoleophilaceae bacterium | reverse complement strand
GCTCCTGGTCACGCCCCACGGCCGCGTCCTGGAGGCGCCGACCTCGACGATCTTCTGGGTGGGTGCCGACGGCGTCCTCGCGACGCCGCCGCTGGACGACCACATCCTGGCCTCGATCACGCGTGACAAGCTGATGCAGCTCGTGGGGGCCGAGGAGCGGCCGCTGCCGAGCGACGACCTGCTCGGCGCGCGCGAGGCCTTCCTGGCCTCGACGGTGCGCGAGGTCCAGTCGGTCGCGGCGGTGGAGGAACGGGAGTTCCCCGAGACCGGGGAGGTCACGCGAAAGGCGGCGGCCGCCTTCCGGGCGCACGTGGAGTCAGAGCTCAGCTAGGGTCGCGCGGCTCGCCGTTCACCTGGTGGCTCACGTACCAGGCCAGGTGACGGGCGACGTCGGCGGCCAGTGTGGCGGCGCTGACGGCACCTCCGAGCAGTTTTCTAGCCATATTCGCCACTAATTGTACGGCTAAAGAACGCCAGAACAGACCATTTCTTATGCGAATCGTCACGATCGTCGGCAACCGACCCCAGTTCGTTAAGGCAGCGGCCGTATCGCGCCGCCTGCGCCAGCAGCACGACGAGCTGATCGTCCACACGGGCCAGCACTACGACGACGAGCTCTCGCGCGTCTTCTTCGACGAGCTCGGGGTGCCGGCGCCGGACCGGCAGCTCGGGGCGGGCTCGGGCAGCAGCAGCGAGCAGACGGCGCGCATACTCGCCGCGCTCGAGCCGGTGCTCGGGGAGCTGGATCCGGAGCTGACCCTCGTATACGGCGACACCAACTCGACCCTGGCCGGCGCCCTGGCGGCCGCGCAGGCCCACTTCCCGCTCGGCCACGTCGAGGCGGGCATGCGCTCATTCGACCGCACGATGCCGGAGGAGCTGAACCGAGTCCTGACCGACCACGCCAGCGACCTGCTCCTCTGCTCGACCGACACTGCGGTCGCGAACCTGGAGCGCGAGGCGGTCATGGGCGAGGCGCACCTCGTGGGAGACGTGATGGCTGACGTGTCGCTCACCTTCCGCGAGATCGCCGAGGAGCGCTCACAGGCGCTCGAGGAGCGCGGCCTGGAGCCGAATGGCTACTTCATCGTCACCGCCCACCGAGCGGGGAACGTGGACGACCCCGAGCGGCTGCGGCTCCTCGTCGAGCTGCTCGAGGCCCTGCCGCTGCCGGCGGTCTTCCCGGTCCATCCGCGGACGGAGGCGCGCCTGGAGGCCGCGGGCCTGCTCGAGCCGCTTCGGAAGGCGCCCGGGCTGCAGCTGGCGCCGCCGCTCGGCTACCTCGACTTCCTCAAGCTCGCGCGCCACGCGCGCGCCGTGCTGACCGATTCCGGCGGGGTTCAGAAGGAGGCCTACCTGCTCGGCGTCCCCTGCGTGACCCTGCGCGACACGACCGAATGGGTGGAGACGGTGGAGGCCGGCTGGAACGTGCTCGTGGACCTCGACCGCGACCACGCCCTCCAGGCGCTCGAGCGCCGGCCGCCCGACGATCGTCCCGAGCTGTACGGCGGCGGCCACGCCGCGGAGCGCGTGGTCGAGGTTGTGTCGGCCTACACTGCCCGCCGATGAGGATCGGAGTCGTGGGCCTCGGCTACTGGGGCCCGAACCTCGCCCGTAACTTCGACCGGCTGGCGGACGCCGAGCTGGCCTGGATCTGCGACGCCTCTGAGGCTGCCCGCGCCCGCTGGTCGCGAGAGTTCCCGGCCGCGCGCGCAAGCGCGGACCTGGAGGAGCTGCTGGCCGACGCCTCCCTCGACGCGGTGGCGATCGCGACCCACGTGCCGACCCACGCCGAGCTGGCCGAGCGCGTCCTCCGGGCGGGCAAGCACTGCTTCGTCGAGAAGCCGCTGGCGCAGTCGGTGGCCGAGGCGGAGCGGGTGGTCGAGGCCGCCGAGCAGTCCGGCCGTGTGCTCATGGTCGGACACCTGCTCGAGTACCACCCCGGCGTCGAGCGGCTGAAGGAGCTCGTGGCCTCGGGCGAGCTCGGCGACATCCGCTACATCTACGGCAACCGCCTCAACCTCGGCAAGCTCCGCGCCGACGAGAGCGCGCTCTGGAGCCTCGGCGCCCACGACGTGTCGGTCGTGCTCAGCCTTGCCGGGGAGGACCCTTACGAGTGCCGGGCCGTCGGCGAGGGCTACATGCACGAGGGGGTGGAGGACGTGGTGTTCTGCTACCTACGCTTCCCCTCGGGTCTCGCCGCGCACCTCCATCTCAGCTGGCTCGACCCGCACAAGGAGCGGCGCTTCACGGTCGTCGGCTCCAAGCGGATGGCGACCTTCGACGACATGGAGATCGAGCGCAAGCTCACGGTCTACGACAAGGGCTTCGATCAGGACTTCTCGTCGTACGGCGAGTACATCGCCCGCTCGGGCGACATCCACAGCCCGCGGATCTCGAACGAGGAGCCGCTCAGGATCGAGTGCCGTCACTTCGTGGACCGCGTGCTCGACGGCGCCGAGCCGCGCTCCGGCCCCGAGAGCGGCCTGCGGGTCGTCCGGGTGCTCGAGGCGCTCCAGCGCTCGCTCGAGGAGAGCTCCCGTGTTGCACCAGTCTGACTGGGCTCCGGGGCTGCTCCTCGGGGAGGACGTCGAGCTTCCGGACGACGTGGAGGTCGGCGGCAACGTCGTGATTCACGCCGGGACCCGGATCGGCGCCGGGGCGCGGATCCAGGACGGCGTGATCATCGGCAAGCCGCTGGCGCTCGGCAAGCGCTCCACGGCCGCGCGTGAGGCGCCGGACCCGGCCGTGATCGCCCCCGGCGCCACGATCTGCGCGGGCGCCGTTGTGGTGGCGGGCGCGCGGGTGGGCGCGGGCGCGATCGTCGGCGACCAGGCGCACGTTCGCGAGCGCGCCGTGATCGGCGACGACTCCGTGGTCGGGCGCGGCTCCGCCGTCGACAACGACGTGACGATCGGCGCCCGGGTGCGGATCCAGACCGGCTGCTACATCACCGCGCACTCGACGATCGAGGACGACGTATTCGTCGCTCCCGGCGTCACGCTGACCAACGACAACACCATGGCCCGCCACCCGGGCGACTACGAGATCCGCGGCGCCACTCTGCGCCGAGCCAGCCGGGTCGGGGGCGGGGTCGTCCTCCTGCCCGGCGTCGAGGTGGGGGAGGAGGCCTTCGTGGCCGCGGGCGCGGTGGTCACGCGGGACGTCCCCGCCCGCGCGGTCGTCATGGGAGTGCCGGCCCGGCAGATCCGCGAGGTGCCGGACGAGGACCTGCTGGAGCGCTGGACGTGAGGCGGCGTCGGGCGCTCGAGGCCGACAGGCGCACCGTGGCGCTCGGAGGGCTCGCCGGGGCGGCCTTCGCCGCGCTCATGGCCGCCGAGTTCGGCCGCGTGTGGTGGCGTGGAGCGGCGCCGCTCCCCCAGGAAACGGACGACGTGCTGGGCGCAGCGGAGACGGCCGTCGTACAGACCGCCGAGGTGGCGCGCGCCGGCTACCGCGACACGCCGAATCGCGAGAACGCGCTCTTCAACCTGCTCAGCTCGTTCGCGGCCACGTTCCTCGCCGCGCGCGGCATCACCTACCTGCTACGTCACCGCCGCCGGGTCGGGCCTTTCCGCGAGCTCGTCGTGGGGCGCCGGCACATCCACCACTTCGTCCCCGGGATCGTGCTCGGCTTCGCCGCCGGCGCGGTGGCGATCGTGACTCGCAACGAGAGCCTCGAGCCGCGGCTGGCCGTGCCGTTCGGAGTCGGCATGGGGCTGACGCTCGACGAGTCCGCGCTGTTGCTCCAGCTCGAGGACGTCTACTGGACCCGGGAGGGCCTGCTGAGCGTCCAGATCACGCTTTCCGTGATCGC
>JBJMLJ010000597.1:0-2113 GCA_045805365.1 Thermoleophilaceae bacterium | reverse complement strand
GATCGGGGCCTTCGCGACCTCGCAGATCGTCTTCATCAAGGAGAACGGGATCGGCACGGCCCTGGCGGTGCTGATCGACGCCTCGATCGTCAGGGCGCTGCTCGTGCCGTCGCTGATGGAGCTGCTCGGTAAGTGGAACTGGTGGGCGCCGCGGCCGCTGCGCCGGCTGTACGCGCGGATCGGCCTGCGCGAGGAGCCCTCGGGGGCCTAGCGAGGAGCGGAGCGCGGGCGTTGGCCGCGCGAGAACCGCAGTACTAGCTCTCGAGCTCGGCCCTCAGAGCGTCCAGCTGGGCCCGGGTGTCGACGTCCTCGCCGCCGCCCAGGTCGTCGCAGGGGACCTCGCGGGTCAGGACGCTGGCCAGGACGTTGCGGGCGCCGTGGTCGCCGCTCACGTTCCTGAGCCGGCCCAGCAGCTCGTGCTCGACGAGCAGCGGGTAGCCGGGCTCGCCGTCGTAGGTCGCCCGCACCGCCGGCGCCCCCTCGCCGCGCGCGGCCACGACCCGCTTGATGGCCTCCGCCGGCACCCTGGGCTGGTCGCCGAGCGTCACGACGACGGCGTCGGCATCGGGCGCGGCCGCGAGCCCGCAGGCCAGAGAGGCCGACTTGCCCTCCTCCCAGCGCTGGCACAGGACGGGCTCCGCCCCGTGGAGGTGGATTCCGCTCTGGACCTCGTCCGCGGCGGCCCCGAGGACCACGAGCATGCGGTCCACCCCGGAAGCGGCCATCGCGCCGAGCGCGTGCTCCAGGAGGGGCCGTCCGTCGAGCTCCGCCAGCTGCTTGCCGCCCCCGAAGCGGGTTCCGGGCCCCGCCGCGAGCACGATCCCTGTGATCACGCGGTTGTCATCCCCACCAGAGCGGGCGGGCAAACGGGCCAGATATGCTGGCCGGCGCCATGACGGCGACGACGCGCGAGTTCCGCTTCCAGGGACACCGCCTGGTGTTCGACGAGTACGGAGTCGGGGATCGGCCAGTGCTGCTCCTGCCGGGTCTGCTCTTCTCGCGGAAGATGCACCGGCCGCTCGCGGAGCAGCTGGCCGAACGTGGCCACCGGGTGCTCTGCCTCGACCTGCTCGGGCACGGCGACTCCGACCGCCCGACGGAGATGTTCGAGTACTCGATGACGATCTTCGGCGAGCAGGCGATCGGCCTGCTCGACCACCTCCAGATCGAGCAGGCGGTGATCGGCGGCACCTCGCTGGGCGCCAACGCGACGCTCGAGGCGGCGGCCAGGGCGCCCGAACGGGTAAAGGGCCTGCTCATCGAGATGCCGGTGCTCGACAACGCGCTGCTCGGCTGCGCGCTCGCCTTCACGCCCATGCTCGTTTCGCTCACGTTCGGGGCCCCGATCGTACGGCTCGGCTCGCGGGTGGCGGGACGGATCCCGCGAGGGACGAACCACCTGAGCGACATGCTGCTCGACTGGGCGAGCCAGGACCCGAAGCCGTCGGCGTCGGTGCTCCAGGGCCTCTTCTTCGGCCGGGTCGCGCCGCCCAGCTCGGAGCGGCGCAAGATGCGGCACAAGGCGCTCGTGATCGGCCATCCGCGCGACCCCGTGCACCCGTTCTCCGACTCCGACATGCTCGTGCGCGAGCTGCCGGGGGCCCGCCTGGTCGAAGCCGGGTCGATCCTCGAGCTGCGGCTGCAGCCGGAGCGCCTGACCGGCGAGATCGTGAGCTTCGTGCAGGAGTGCTTCGAGGGCGTGACCCCGCTTCGCCGGTCCGCCTGATCTCTACCTTTCAGCACCGTGGCGAGCCGTAAGCAACAGAAGGAGGCCCTCCGGCGCGAGCGCGAGGCGCGCGAGAAGGCGGCCAAGGAGGCCGAGCGCAGGCGACGGCTTATCGGCTATGGCGCCGCCGGCGGGCTCGTGGCGGTCGCGCTCGTCGTGCTGGTGGTGCTGCTCGCCGCGGGCGGCGGCAGCGGCGGGGGGGACAAGGCCAGCGCCAAGATTCTCCCGAGCGGCGGCAGCGTGCCGGACGTGAAGAACACCGACCTGGCCGCGGCGGTCAAGGCGGCGGGCTGCGAGACCAAGAGCTACCACGCGACGAGCCGCAACCACATCACCGACATCCACAAGAAGGTGAACTACCCGACCAACCCGCCGGTGGCGGGCCGG
>JBJMLJ010000596.1:0-3375 GCA_045805365.1 Thermoleophilaceae bacterium | reverse complement strand
GCCAGCCACGTTGCTCCCCGGGGCCAGGCTGGCGTGATCCGCGATGCGTGTGTGGTGCCCGATCAGGCTGCCGCGCCCCACCACGACCTGGCGGCCGATCTCGGTGTGCGCCCCGATGACGACACCCGGCGCGACGATCGACCCGGCCCCGACGGTGACGCTCTCCGGCACGTGCGCCGCCGGGTGCACGATCGTGGCCGCCTCGAACCCGGCCGCGGCCAGGCGCTCGGCGACCTCGCGGCGATCGGCGTCGCCGGTGCCGACGACGGCCACGCGGGCACCCGGCTCGGCTGGGGCATCCTCGAGCCAAGCGACGGGCAGCCCGTGAATCGTCCGGGCCGCGTTGGCGCGCTCGTGCGGCTCGAGCAGCCCGGCGACCTCGAGTCCCGCCTCGCGCGCGTAGCCGATCACCTCGGTGGCGAACGAGCGCGTACCGGCGATCCAGATCGGATCGCTCACAGCAGCTCTGAGCGCAGCTCTTCGTGCAACGCCTGCACGGCATCCTCGTCCGGTCCCTCCACGGTCACCCGGACGACGGGCTCGGTCGCCGAGCGCCTGACGAGGGCCCAGAGCCCGCCGGGTCGGTCCACCTCGATCGGCAGGCGGGGGTTGGCGTCAGCCGGGAGCTCGACCTCTGAGCGGCGCCGGGCGAGCCGCGGTAGTCGCCCGATGTGCTCCTCAAGCGGCTCCCCCGACCGGGCCACGAGCTCGATCAGCAGCGCTGCCGCTGCGAGGCCATCTCGCGCGAGCATCACCTCGGGCAGCACCAGTCCGCCGTTGCCCTCCCCGGCGAGGGCGGGACGGGTGCCGTCGGCGGCGAGAGCATCGACCAGATGCAGCTCTCCGGGCGGGACGCTCGTGACCTTGGGGGCGAGCTGCTCGACCATCCGGCTCGTGTCAGCGCCGCGGACGACCAGCCGCGGGGTGCGGGCCACCGCGGCGAGCGCAAGCGTCCACTCCGGGTCGCCGGCGCTGAGGCGGTCGCCGTCGGCGTCGAGCTCCAACGCCGTGCCGCCGGGGCGGCAGCCGAGCTCGGCGGCCAGCAGCGCGGTCTCCGGCTCGGCGCCGCCGGAGATCTGGACCGCCGGTCGGGCGGCCCGGATCGCCGTAGCATCGACCGCCGCGGCGACGGCCCGGGCGTGCTCCTCGCCGGCGGCGCTCACCACATGCCGCCGGCCGGTTCCGTTCCCGGCCTCCGGCGGCGGAAGGTTGCGCACGTCGACGGGCGCGAACAGCGGCGCGATCGAGAGCTTGAGCCCGGTGAGCTCCGGTCCCAGGTGGGAGCCGGTGACCACGAGCCCGCCGCCGAGGTCGCGCTCGCGCGCGGCGAGCTTGGCACCGGGCGTCGAGACGACCCCGAGCTCCCAGACGTCGAGGCCGGCCGCGAGCGCGGCGACACTCGCCACGTCGGCCAGCTCGCGGCTGCGAGGCCGCGCGTCCCAGGCCAGGCCGATGCTGGGCGGCAACCCTCGCGCATTGAGGAGCGCCGCGAAAGCGCGAACGGTGTCCGCGACGCGGTCGTGGGAGAGCGGGGCTCCGGGCGCCTCGCGGAGTCCGGCGTGCGAGGCCAACGGGGTGGGGGGCACCTCGGCCAAGGCACGCAATCTAGATTGCAGTCGTGGCCGAGCTACCCCTGCCGCCGGTCGAGCTGGCCCTGCGCGTGGGCGTTCCGGACAAGTCCGACGCGCTCGCATCCTACGAGCGCCTGGGCCTGGACTCGCGCCGGCTCGTCCTCGACCTGCTGCCCGACGACTGGTCTTTCGAGGGCAAGCGGGTGCTCGACTTCGGCGCGGGCGCGGGCAAGGTTCTGCGCCACTTCGCCGCGGAGGCCGAGGTGGCGGAGCTCCACGGCTGCGACATCGACGGCCCGAGCATCGAGTGGCTCCGGCGTGAGCTCTGCCCGCCGTTCCACGCCTTCCGCAACGAGGAGATGCCGCCGCTGCCCGGCGTGCCCGACGAGCACTACGACCTCGTGCTCGCGCTGTCCGTGTTCACCCACCTCACCGACGGCTGGCGGGACTGGTTGCTGGAGCTGCGCCGGGCACTCAGGCCCGGCGGGCTGCTGATCGCCAGCTGGCTCGGCAGGGCCGCCTACGAGGCGTTCACGGGCAAGCGTTATCGCGAGCGCCGGATCGGGATGAAGGTGCTGAATCGCCGCCAGGGCTGGGACGCCGGCGGCCCCACGGTCTTCCACTCAGAGCGCTGGCTGCGGGAGCATTGGGGTCAGGCGTTCGAGTTCGTGGAGGTGCGCCACGGGGTGAACCCGGGCGAGCACGGCGTCGTGCTGCTGCGGAGGCCCTAGGCCTCGGAGTACTCGCCGAACTCGTCGCGCATCACGCCGCAGACCTCGCCCAGCGTGGCGTGGTCCTTCAGCGCGGCGCGGATCGGCTCGAGCAGGTTGCCCTCGCCCAGGGCGACCTCGCGCAGCTGCTCGAGCCGCTTGTCGACCGCGGCCTGGTCGCGGTCGTCCTTGAACTCCTTGAGCCGGCCGACCTGGTTCTCCTCGGTCTTCGGGTCGATCTTGAGGATCTCGACGTCCTCGATCTCCTCGGTGACGTACTCGTTGACGCCGACCACGATGTCCTGCTTCTGCTTGTAGCGCTCCTCGTAGCCCCAGGCCGACTCCTCGACCTCGGCGCGGATGAAGGGGATGCACTCCACCGAGCCGCCGAGCTCCTCGACCTTGGCGATGAGCGCCTGGGCGGCCTCCTCGATCTCGTCGGTGAGGGCCTCGACGAAGTACGAGCCGGCGAACGGGTCGACGCTGTCGGCTGCGCCCGACTCGTGGGCGAGGATCTGCTGAGTGCGCAGCGCGATCCGGGCGGCGCGCTCGGTGGGCAGCGCCAGCGCCTCGTCGAAGCCGTTGGTGTGCAGCGACTGGGTGCCGCCGCTGACCGCCGCGAACCCCTGGAGCGCCACGCGGACGATGTTGTTCTCGGGCTGCTGGGCCGCGAGAGTGACGCCGCCGGTCTGGGTATGGAAGCGGAGCTTGAGCGAGCGCTCGTCCTGGGCGCCGAAGCGCTCCTTCATGATCCGCGCCCACATCCGCCGGGCGGCGCGGAACTTGGCCACCTCCTGGAAGACGTTGTTGTGGCCGTTGAAGAAGAAGGCGAGCCTCGGCCCGAACTCGTCCACGTCGAGGCCGGCGTCGATGGCGGCCTGCACGTAGGCGATCGCGTTGGCGAGCGTGAAGCCGACCTCCTGCACCGCCGAGCAGCCCTTCTCGCGCATGTGGTAGCCGGAGATCGAGATCGTGTTCCACTTCGGCACCCGCTCGCGGCAGTAGGCGAACAGGTCGGTGGTCAGCCGCATCGCCGGCCCGGGCGGGTAGATGAAGTTCCCACGCGCGATGTACTCCTTGAGGATGTCGTTCTG
>JBJMLJ010000595.1:0-2155 GCA_045805365.1 Thermoleophilaceae bacterium | reverse complement strand
CCGCCATGCCCGCGAGATCGGCTCGACCGATCCGGCGGCGCCGGTGCGCATCGGCGAGAAGCTCGGCGACGTGTCGCTGCGGCTCGGCCGCGTGGACGAGGCGATCGGCGTCTGGCAGGAGTGCCTCGAGTACCACCGCGGCCAGGAGGACCTGGAGCGGGTGGCCGACCTGCACCGCAAGATCGGCGCCGGGCTCTCCCACAAGGGCGAGCGCAAGGCCGCGATCGAGCACTACCAGAAGGGGATCAACCTGCTGAAGGACGGGCCGCCGCGGCTCGAGCTCGTGCGGCTGTACGAGGAGGCCGCCTGGCTGTACCTGCACACCGGCGACAACATGCTCGCCATCTACGCCTCCGAGAAGGCGCTCAGGCTGGCCGAGCGGCTGGGCGAGACGCGCGCCGCGAGCCGCGCCCACGGGATCTTCGGTCGGGTGTTCGGGCGAATCGGCGACACGGAGAAGGCCCGCTCCAACCTCGAGCGCTCGGTGGAGTTGGCCCGCGGCTCCGACCACGGCGAGACGATCCTGGCCCTGCTCGCCCTCGGGCGGCACCTCGAGATCTCGGAGGCCGAGACCGGCCTCGCCGCCTCCGCCTACGCCGAGGCCCTGACGCTCGCCGAGCAGGTCGGCGACCTGCCGGCCCAGGTCGAGCTGCACGCGGCGATCGCGCAGCTGGCCGTCTACCGCGCCGATTGGGCGCAGGTCGTCGAGTCGACCGCGGCCAGCGCCGATCTGGCCGAGCGCGAGGGGCTCGTCGGCAAGCTCTGCCTCCCCTACGTCCTGCGCGGGCTGCTGCGCTGGCGCGAGGGCGACTCGGCCGGCGCGGCCAAGCTGTTCCGGAACGCCCATGAGCTGGCCGAAAAGGTGGGCTGGTCCGAGCTCGCCTTCCAGGCGCTGTTCGGCTTGGCGATCGCGCTGCGCGACGACGACGACCTGAACGGCGCGGTCACGGCGCTCGACCAGGCCGTGGACGTCTGCGAGCGGGCCGGCCTGATCGCGCAGTCGATCCAGGCCACCGCCTTCCGCGCGGTCGTGCTCGCCGTAGCCGGCCGTGACGAGCAGGCGCGCGAGTCGGCCTCCGAGGCGGCCGAGCTGGCCGAGCGGCTGCACTACCCGATCGGCCGCGCCGCGGCGCTCGAGGCGCAGGGCGCAACGGCCTCGGAGCCCGAGGAGGCGGCCCGCCTGCTCGCCGACGCGGAGTCCGCGTGGGCAGAGCTCGACCGGCCGCTCGAGGCCGCGCGCTGCCGGCTGCTGGCCGGGCAGCTCCTGGCGGACAGCGACCCCGAGCGGGCACGCTCGCTACTCGAGTCCGCGGCGGAGACGAGCGAGCGGCTGGGCGTTCGTCATCTGGCGCAGCGCGCCCGGGCGCTTGTACCCGCCGGCTAGATCTGGTCGGTACCGGCGACCACGACCACGCCGGCGTCGCCCGCCAGCGACTGGCTCGCGGCGTCGATCGGCTCGCGCTGGCTGATGCCGAGCTTGCGCGCCACGGAGGCCGCCTCGCGCTGGTGGCCGGGCGCGTAAAGGACGACCGACTCGTTACGCGACTGGTCGCTGTTGTTCGTCACGTTCCCGAGCTGGAAGCCGAGCGCGTCGACCTTGTCGCCCACCTTGGCGGCCAGCCCGGGCACTGTGGTCCCGTTGAGCACGGAAACGGTCACATGAGAGGCGATCACGGCCGGGGACTTGCCCTTCTTCTGGCTGCCCCCACCGCTCTGCTGGAAGCGCTCCGTGCGTGACTCCTTGGGCGCCGGCGCCTCGCTCTTCCCGAGCTGGGTGAGCGCGAACGCCGCGCCGCCGCCGCTGATGAGGACGCCGGCGACGAGCAGCACCAAGTAGCGGGGGCTCACCCGCCGGAACCAGGGCTCGGGCGCGGCCGCCGAGGGAGGCAGGATCGCGGTCTGCGAGGGTGAGGACGAGGGGCGAGGGGGCGCCGGGCGCGAGGGGGCCGGCTTGGCCGGGGGGCGGGCGCCAGCCGGAGTCGCGGGGGCCCCCGGCTTCGCCGGCGTGACCGGCTTGGCCGGCGACACGGCCGAGCCCTGCGCGGCCGCCGCGGGTGTGGCGGGCTTGGCGGTGGCCCCGGCGGCGGCCCCGGCGGCGGCCGTGGCCTCGGCGGGCTTCGCGCCCGCAGCGGCGGCCGCTGCCGCGGCTGGCTTG
>JBJMLJ010000594.1:0-2544 GCA_045805365.1 Thermoleophilaceae bacterium | reverse complement strand
CAACGCGATGCCCTACCTCGCCGACAGCGTGGCGAGCATCCTCGGGCAGACCCACTCCGACTTCGAGTTCGTGATCCTCGACGACGCGTCGACGGACGGCTCCCATGAGTTCCTGCGCGAGCTGGCGGCTCGGGACAGGCGCGTCCGGCTCGAGCGCTCCGAGCGCCACCTCGGCTCCGTCGGCGCCGCCAACCGCGTGGTGGAGCTGGCCTCCTCGCCCCTCCATGCGCGGATGGACGCGGACGACGCCTGCGAGCCCGATCGCCTCGAGCGGCAGCTCGCCGTCCTTGCCGGCGCTCCGGACGCGGTGCTGGTCGGGCACCTCGCCGATGGCATCGACGCGTCCGGGCGTCGCGTGCGCGGCCGCGACCGCTGGCGCCTCCTCCGCCGCTCCGCGTTTCCGCCCATCCCGCACGCCTCGATCATGTATCGCCGCGAGGATTTCCTCGCCTGCGGCGGGTACCGGGAGGAGGCCGGGAGCTGGCACGATGCCGACCTCATCCTCAGGATGGCAACGAGGGGCCGGATCCTGGTCCTCCCCGAGGCGCTCCACCACTTCCGCTACAACACGGGCTCGGTGACGCTCACCCGGGCCGACCGGGAGGCGATCCGGGAGGCCGACCTGATGTGGCGCTGCTTCGCGGAGCTCGAGAGGAGCGGGAGCTACGACGAGCTGCTCCTGCCGGGGGCCGGGAACGGCCGGCCGGCCTCGGTCGACGCCGCGGCCTGGGTGGGCCGCTACCGGGACGCGATGCTGCTCTGGGCCGGCCGCCCACCGGCCGACAGCCTTCCGGCGGGCGCCCTCCCGTGGCGGCTCCGCCGCACCTGGCACCGGCGTCACCCGAGCAGCCTCAGGGCCGCGCTTCGGCTCGCGGTCGCCGCCCGCGACCGCGTCGCCGGGCTCGCGGTCAGGGACGGTAGGGTGCGCGAGTGGCGCTACGGGTAGTCGTCGCCGGGGCCGGCGCCCGTGGGCGCGTCTGGGCGCGCGAGCTGGGACAGCACCAGGGCTGCGAGCTCGGCGCCTGCGTCGACGTCGATCCGGCGACCCTCGACGAAGCGACCGGCGAGCTGTCGGTCCCGGGCTTTGCCTCCCTTCCGGAGGCGCTCGACGCGGTCGCCTGCGACGCCGTGATCGTCGCGACACCGCCCGCCGATCACGCCGAGTCGTGCCGCCTGGCCCTTGAGGGCGGCGTCGCGGTGCTCGTGGAGAAGCCGTTCACGGAGCGACTCGTGGAGGCCGCGGAGCTCGTCGCGCTCGCGGAGGAGCGGAGCCTGCCGCTGCTCGTGGGGCAGAACTACCGCTACATGCGCTCCGTGCGAACCGTCCGCCGGCTGGTGCGCGAGGGTGCGCTCGGCCACGTGCACTCCGTGACCGCCCACTACTACCGGATCCCTCACATCCTCTCGCCCTACAAGTACGCGCTCGACGACACCGTGCTCTGGGGTCCCGGGATCCACCATCTCGATGCCCTGCGCTGGTCGCTCGGGCAGGATGCCGTGGCGGTCATGGCCCAGCGCTACAAGGCCCCCGGAAGCGACCTCAAGGACGGCGCGTCCATGCAGGTGCTGCTCGAGCTCGAGCGGGGGACGCGCGTCGTCTACTCGGCGACCTATGAGTCGAGCGGCCACGAGTTCTTCGAGCGCGGCCAGGAGTTCTACGAGCGGCTGATCGGGGACCGGGCGACGTTGCACGTCTTCCAGCGCTGGCTGTTCCTCTGCGAGGGCCGCAAGCTGCCACGGCCGATCCGGCGCGGGCCCCGCCCGGTGACCGAGGAGTCGATCCTCCTGACCCAGCTCGAGCGGGCGGTCGTCCACGGCGAGGAACCGGACGCGAGCGGCCGCGCCAACCTGCCGACGATGGCGATGCTGGAGGCCTGCGTCCGCTCGGCGGACGAGCGCCGCTGGCTCGCCCCCGCGGAGCTGATGCATGCCGCGCTCTGACGGCCGGCCGGTGCTCGCGATAGGTCTGGACGCCGCCCAGGGCCCGTTTGTCCGGGAGATGATCGATCGCGGCGAGCTGCCGGCACTGGCGGGACTGCTCGAGCGCGGCTCCTGGAGCCGCGTCAAGAGCACGGCGGACATCGGAAGCGCCACCGTGTGGCCGACGTTCGCGAGCGGCAGCATGCCCTGGCGGGACGGCTACCAGCCCGAGTGGTGGTGGAGCCCGGACGAGATGCGACTGGTCAAGGGGCGCGGAGCCGGCTTCGTCCCCTTCTGGCGCGATCTCGACCGCTCGGGGCTGGCCTCAGGTGTGGTCGACATGCCCTACCTCGACCCGGCGCCCCTTGCGCATGGGTTCGAGCTGTCCGAGTGGGGCAGCCATGAGCGAGCCACGGGCCACATCGGCTCCTGGCCACCCGAGCTCGCGGAGCGGGTGCTGCGTGACGTGGGCAAGCACCCGTATGCGAACGAGCCCCCGCAGGATCCCGACGGAATGCCCACGGGCCTCCTCACCCGCATCGTCGAGGGCAGCCTCCGCGGCATCCGCATGCGCGGGGAGCTCGGCCGCCGTCTTCTCCGGGAGGACGATCCCGACATGCTGCT
>JBJMLJ010000593.1:0-2921 GCA_045805365.1 Thermoleophilaceae bacterium | reverse complement strand
TCGGCTCGCCCGAGGCGATCTGGCGGGCCAAGGCAGCCGCGAAGTTGGCCCCGAGGTCCTCGACCGTGAACGAGCGGATGCCGAAGCTGGCGGCCAGGGCCGCGAAGTCGGGTGTGTGCAGGTCGACCCCCTCGCGCGGGAGGCCGCGGCGGTCCTGGTCGAAGCGCAGCATCCCGTAGCCGCCATCGTCGACGATGACCGCGGTGAGGGGGATCGACTCCTGGGCCGCGGTCGCCAGCTCGCCGCAGGCGTAGAGGAAGCCGCCGTCGCCGGAGACGCTCACCACCGGCCCGGCGCCGGCCAGGGCGGCTCCGAGGGCCTGCGGGAAGCCGCAGCCGAGCGTGCCCCAACCGAGCGGGTAGGCGAGCTTGCGAGGCGCGGGGGCCCGGAAGAACGAGCCGAGCCAGTAGCCCGGGATGCACATGTCGCAGACCACCACCGCGTCGTCCGGGAGCGCGCCCGTGAAGGAGTCGAGGAACTCGATGGCGTCATGGTCGCTCTCGACCAGTTCGCGGCGTACCCCGGCGTCGAGCTCGCGCAGCCTTCGCGCCAGCGCGTCCAGGCCGCCGCGCTTCTCGATTCGGTGCGCGAGCAGCTCGGTCGCCTCGCGGGCGTCGCCCTCGATGGTGAGGTCGGGTAGATAGGCCTTGGCGGCGTCCTCGGCGTCGACGTTGATCGCGATCAGGTGCGGCGGCTGCGGCATCGTCCAGTTCTGCGTCATCGGGCCGTCGAAGTCCGTGCCGATCGCGATCACGAGGTCGGCCTCGTCCCAGAGGGCGCCGACCTCGGGCACGTGCGGCGGCGGGCCGACGAGGCAGGGGTGGTCGGGCGGCAGCAGCCCGGCCGCGGAATACGTGGTGATCACGGGCGCCACCAGCCGCTCGGCGAGCTCGCCGACCGCCTGGCCGGCATCCGCCTGGAGCGCGCCGCCGCCGGCCCAGATCAGCGGCCGCCGCGAGGGCCGGATGCGTTCCGCGGCCTGGACGAGCCGATCGTGCGGGACGGGTCCGCCGCTGGGGCGTGGCTCCGGCACGGGGGCCGGATCCTGCGCCTCGGCCGAGAGCAGGTCGGTCGGGACCTCGACGTAGACCGGGCGCCGTGGCGGCTCCATCGCGAGCCGGGCGGCCTCGCCGATCGCCGCTCCCAGCGAGCCCGCCGAGCGGATCCGCAGCGTCCCCTTGGTGACCGGCTCGAACATCGCCGCCTGGTCGGTGGCCTCGTGGAGCGAACCGCGCCAGGCGCCGGGCCGGCGCACCGACGTCGGCACGTCGGTGGCGATTACGAGCAGCGGCTGCCGCGAGGCCCACGCCTCGCCGACCGCGGCGAGCGTGTTGGCCGCCCCAGGGCCGGTTGTGGTCATCGCCACCCCGAGCCGGCCGCTCGCCCGCGCGTAGCCGTCGGCCGCGTAGGCGGCCGTCTGCTCGTGCCGCACGCCGATCAGGCGGATGCCCGACTCGCCCACCGCCCGCCAGAGCGCGAGGTTGTGCACGCCCGGCAGCCCGAATGCCAGCTCCACGCCCTCGCCCTCGAGGGCCTGCACGGCGAGCTGCGCCCCTGTCAGCATCCGCGCCTATGCCGCCGCTCGACGGACTCCGCGTGGTCGACCTCTCTCGGGTCCTTGCGGGCCCCTACTGCACGATGGTGCTCGCCGACCTCGGGGCCGACGTGGTCAAGGTCGAGCGCCCGGGGGAGGGCGACGAGACGCGCGGCTGGGGTCCGCCGTTCGCCGGCGGCGAGGCCGCCTACTACCTCTCGGTCAACCGGAGCAAGCGGAGCTGTGCCATTGACCTCGGCGATCCGGACGGGGCCGCGCTCGCGGCCGAGCTCTGCGCCGGCGCGGCCGTGATCGTCGAGAACTTCAAGCTCGGCGGGGCGGAGCGGCTCGGTGTCGGCTACGAGCAGGTGGCCGAGCGCAATCCGGGGGTCGTCTACTGCTCGATCACGGGGTTCGGCTCCGAGCGCGAGCCGCCGGGCCGGCCGGGCTACGACTTCGTGGCCCAGGCGGAAACCGGGTTGATGTCGATCACCGGGCCCGCGGATGGGCCCCCGTTCAAGGTCGGGGTCGCGCTGGTGGACGTGCTCGCCGGCCTCCACGCCGCGGTGGCCGTCCTGGCGGCGCTCCGGGGCGGTGGCGGTCCGATCGAGGTGCCGCTGCTGGACGCGGGCCTGGCGGGCCTCGTGAACGTCGCCCAGAACGCGCTTGTCACCGGCAGGGAGCCCGAGCGGCACGGGAACGCTCACCCCAACATCGTGCCGTACCAGGACTTCGAGACGGCTTCCGGCCGGATCGCCGTGGCGGCTCCGAACGACGGGCTCTTCCGCGCGCTCTGCATGGCGATCGATCGCACCGAGTTCGCAGACGACGCGCGCTTCGCCACCAACGCCGACCGGGTGGAGCACCGCGGGGAGCTGATCCCGGAGCTGGAGGCCGTGTTCAAGCGGCGCCCCGCCGAGGACTGGCTGGCCGCCCTCGACGCCGCCCGGGTGCCCGCGGGCAAGGTGCGGACCGTGCCGGAGGCCCTGACCGCGGCGGCCGAGGCCGGCCGCCCGGCGACCGCGCGTGTCGATCATCCGACGGCCGGGGCGCTCGACCTCGTCGCCTCGCCGATCTGGACCTCGACCCGCACGCCCGAGCCGCCGCCGCTGCTCGGCGAGCACACGGCCGACGTGCTACGCGAGCTCGGCCGCAGCGACGAGGAGATCGCCGCATTGGCGGCTCGCGGCGTGATCCAGCTCACGTGAATCGCGGGACATTCCTGGATTGAGCACCGTATGGGTGCTCAGGGCAGGAATGCTTCGCGAAAATCGCTAGTGCTGCTCGTCCGCGTCGGAGGCCGGCGGCCGGTCCTCCTCGGCCAGGGAGGTGATCGTCAGCGTCCCGCGTGCCGCGTCCTCGAGGACGTCGGTGGCCTCCTCGGTGC
>JBJMLJ010000592.1:0-4695 GCA_045805365.1 Thermoleophilaceae bacterium | reverse complement strand
GAGCAGGCCGACCAGGGTCTTGGAGTCCCGGCAGTCCCGGATCACCTGGTCGAGGTCCTCGAGCGGCACCTCGACCACCTAGATCCGCTCGTTCTCGTCGGCCTCGGCCTCCTGGTCGTAGAGGTCGGTCGCGAGGTAGAGGTGCATCTCCTCGTCCGCGAACCCGGGCGTCGTGTAGAAGCTCGTGAGCTTCTCCCAGGTGCGGGCACCCTTTCCAATCTCCTCGGCCAGCTCGCGTTCGGCGGTTGCCCGCTCGTCCTCGCCCTCCTCGTCGAGCTTGCCGGCCGGCAGCTCCAGCAGGTCCTGCTCGCCCACCGCCTCGCGAGGTTGGCGCACGAGGTAGATCCGCTCGCCATCGTGGGCCACGATCGCCACGGCGCCGGGGTGCTCGACGACCTCGCGCTCGGCCTCCTCGCCGTCGTCGAAGCGAACCGTGTCGACGCGCACCTTGGCGATGCGCCCCTCCCACTCCGTCCGGCTGTCGATCCGCTCGAATGTCACGCTGCTGCTGCTTCCACTATGCCCAGGGTCACGTCGAGCATCGTCTCGAGGGCCTCGGCGGTGACCGACTCGTCGGGCTGGTGGTTGCCCTGCGTGCCGTTGGCCACGTTCAGCACGGGCAGCCCCGCCGCGCCGAGCGCGTGGGCATCGCTGCCGCCGCCCGTGCTCCGGTGGACCGGCTCGATGCCCAGGGCGGTCAGGGCGGCCGACGCCGCCTCCACCACGGGCGCCGTGCGCGGGAAGCGGTAGGCGCGGAACTGGCGCTGCACGGAGGTCTCGACGTCGCACTCGCTGTCGCTGGCGGCCTCGGACAGGATGTCGACCAGCTTCCCGACCATCTCGCCCGCCTTGTCGTCGTCGAGGCTCCGGGTCTCGAGCTCGACTGTGCAGCGTTCCGCCACCACGTTCGCGGCTGTGCCGCCGTCGATCCGGCCGACGTTGGCGGTCGTCTGCTCGTCCAGCCGCCCGAGCGGCATCGCCTGGAGCGCCCGGGCCGCGGCGACGATCGCGTTGCGCCCGTCCTCCGGCCTGATCCCGGCATGGGCCGCGGCCCCGCGGAAGCTCGCGTCGATCTTGTAGTAGGTCGGGGCGGCGACGATCAGCTCGCCGATCGGGGAGGCGTGGTCGAAGACGAAGCCGTACTCGGCGTTCAACCGGCCGACGTCGAAGGCCTTGGCGCCGCGCAGCCCCGGCTCCTCGCTCGTGGTGAACAAGAGCTCCAGCCCCAGCGGGCTGCCCTCCCGCACCAGCTGGCGCGCCGCCGCGAGGATCGTGGCCACGGCTGCCTTGTTGTCGGCGCCGAGGATGCCGTCGTTCCGGTTCCTGAAGACGCCGTCCTCGCGGACGACCTCGACCGGCGCCGCGAGCGGAACGGTGTCCAGGTGCGCGCACAGCAGGATCGTCCGGGCGCCTTCCGGACCGGGAATGCGGGCGAAGACGTTGCCCGCGTTCGAGCCGGTCTCGCCGGCGCTGCCGTCCTCCTCGACCTCCTCGATGCGTAGCGCGCGCAGCTCCGCGATCACCGCGTCCGCCATCGCGCGCTCCCACCCGGAGGGGCTCTCTATCTCACAGAAGCGAACGAACTTGTTGAGAAGTCGCTCGCGCTCCTCGGGGGAGACGCGGAGCACTACTGGCCGGCTCTGACCTCGGGCTCCCCCTCGGGCACGCGGCCCCGGGCGCGCTCGAGCGCGGCGCGCACGAACTCGCGGAACAGCGGCTGCGGGCGCAGCGGACGCGACTTGAACTCGGGGTGGAACTGCGACGCCACGAAGAAGGGGTGATCGGGCAGCTCGATTATTTCGACGAGGCGGTCGTCGGGGGACGTGCCGCAGAAGCTGAGCCCGGCGTGCTCGAGCCGCTTGCGCAGGTGGTTGTTGACCTCGTAGCGGTGGCGGTGGCGCTCGTAGATCACGGCCTCGCCGTAGATCTCGCGCGCCCGCGTCCCCTCATGGAGCTTGACCGGGTCGGCCCCGAGCCGCATGGTGCCGCCCATGTCGCGCACCTCCTTCTGCTCCGGAAGGAGGTCGATGACCGGGTAGGGCGTCTCCGGGTCGAACTCGGTCGAGTTGGCGCCCTCCATGTCCACCACGTGGCGGGCGAAGTCGCAGACCGCCATCTGCATCCCGAGGCAGATGCCGAGGAAGGGCACCGAGTGCTCGCGCGCGTAGCGGGCGGCCTGGATCTTGCCCTCGATGCCGCGCACGCCAAAGCCGCCGGGTATGAGGATGCCGTCGCAGGCGGCCAGCTCCTCCTCGGCCTCCTCCCCGGTGAGCCGCTCCGAGTCGACCCAGCGCACCTCGACCTTCCCGCCGTGGTGCATGCCGGAGTGGTTGAGCGCCTCGATCACGGACAGGTAGGCGTCGGCCAGCTTCGTGTACTTGCCCACCAGGCCGATGCGGACGGGGGTCGTGGCCTGGCCGTGGCTCTCGACTAGCCCTCGCCAGTCGTCGAGCTCGAGCGGGCCCGCCGTGATGCCGAAGTGGTCGAGGATCGCCTGGTCGACGTCCTCCTCGTGGAAGTAGAGCGGCACCTTGTAGATCGTGTCGACGTCCCGTGCGGAGATGACCGACTCGACCGGCAGGTTCGCGAACAGGGCGATCTTGTCGCGAATGTCCCGGCCGAGCGGCTCCTCGCAGCGGCAGACGACCATGTCCGGCTGGATGCCGATGCGGCGCAGCTCCTGGACCGAGTGCTGGGTGGGCTTGGTCTTCAGCTCGCCCGCGTGGCCGAGGAACGGGACGAGCGTGAGGTGCACGAACAGGCAGCGGTCGCGGCCCTCGTCGACCTGGAACTGGCGCAGCGCCTCGAGGAACGGGAGCGACTCGATGTCACCCACCGTGCCGCCGATCTCCGTGATGACCACGTCGACGTCCTGGGCCTCGGCCACGAGGTGGATGCGCTGCTTGATCTCGTCGGTGATGTGCGGGATCACCTGCACGGTGCCGCCGAGGAAGTCGCCGTGGCGCTCGCGGCTGATGACGGTGTCGTAGATCGCGCCGGCGGTGGAGTTCGAGGCGCGCGTGGTGTTGACGTCGGTGAAGCGCTCGTAGTGACCCAGGTCGAGATCGGTCTCGGCGCCGTCCTCGGTGACGAACACCTCGCCGTGCTGGAACGGGCTCATCGTTCCCGGGTCGACGTTGATGTAGGGATCGAACTTCTGGAGGGCTACCGAGAGGCCCCGGGCGCGCAGCAGGTGGCCGATCGAGGCGGAGGCGATGCCCTTCCCCAGCGCCGAGACCACTCCCCCGGTGACGAAGATGAATCGTGTCTGGGGGCGATTTTGGGGCATCAGCTTCTCGGGCTCCGAGCGTACCAAGGAGCGCGGCGGAAGCTCAGGCCGCCGCGAGCAGCTCTTCGGCGTGCCGGCGGGCGCCCGCGTCCGAGGCCTCGGCGCCGAGCATCCGGCAGAGCTCCGCGACGACGCCGTCGCCCGCCAGGGCCTCGACGGTGGCCAGCGCGAGGTCGCCGGCGGCCGACTTCTCGATCCGGAAGTGGCCGGCCGCCAGCGCGGCGATCTGCGGCAGGTGGGTGATGCAGAGGACCTGCCTGTCCCCTCCGAGCGCCCGCAGCCGCTCGCCAACGGCCCGTGCCGTCTGACCGCCAACGCCGGCGTCGACCTCGTCGAACACCAGCGTCCGCGCCGCGCCCGCACCCGCGATCGTCATCAGCGCGAGCATTACCCGCGAGAGCTCCCCGCCCGAGGCCGCGTCGCGCAGCGGGGCCGCAGGCACGCCCGGGTTGGGCGCCAGCAGCATCTCGACCCGCTCGGCGCCGCTGGGGCCGACCGCGTCGCGCGGCTCGAGCTCGACGGCGAACGCGGCCTCCCCCATCGCCAGCGCGGCCAGCTCCGCCTCGACCGCCTCCGCCAGCCGCGGCGCAGCGTTCGCCCGCGTCGCCGACAGCCGCGAGGCGAGCTCCGCCTGCTCCTCCTCGGCTTCCACCAGCGCCGCCTCGGCGCGCTCGGTGGCCACCTCGACGCCCGTCAGCCGGTCCCGCTCCGCGCGGCAGCGCTCGGCGTGGGCCAGGACGCTGGCAACGCTGCCGCCGTGCTTGCGCTCGAGCCGCTCGTAGAGCTCCAGCCGCTCCTCGACCTGCTGGAGCCGGCCCGGCTCGCCCTCGAGCGACTCGCCGTAGCGACGCAGCTCCCGGCCGAGGTCCTCCGCCTCGATGCGCGCGGCGGTGAGCCGCCCGGCGAGAGCGTCGAGCTCCGGGTCCACGCCGCCCACGGCCTCGGCCTCCCGCTCGGCCTCGGCCAGCACCGCCGCCACCCCGCTCGCCTGCGCGTCCTCGGGGACGATCCCCTCGGCCCCCGCGGCGGCGGCCGCGCGCAGGGCGTCGACCCGGCGCAGCCGCTCGCGCTCCGCAAGCAGGTCGCGCTCCTCGTCCTCGGTCGGCCCGAGCGCCTCGATCTCCTCGATCTCGAAGCCGAGCAGGTCGAGGTCGCGATCGCGGTTGCCCGCCTCCTCGCGCAGGGCCTCGAGCTCGCCGCGCAGCTCGCGCACGCGCGAGTAGACCGCCGTCAGCTCAGCCCGCGCGGCGAGCTGGTCCCTGCCGCAGAAGCGATCGAGGAGCTCCAGCTGGGTGGAGGCCACCGCCAGGCGCCGGTGCTCGTGCTGGCCGAAGAAGGCGACGAGCCGGCCGCCGAGCTCGCGCAGGTCGGCCGCCGACGCGCTCCGGCCCTGCACGAAGGCCCGG
>JBJMLJ010000591.1:0-3489 GCA_045805365.1 Thermoleophilaceae bacterium | reverse complement strand
GCGCGCCGCTACCCCTACTCCAAGCACCTGAACCCGTTCGTCTACTTCGACGACCTGACGAGCCGGCCACGCGACCGCGCCCGGATCGTCCCCTTCGGCGCGCTGCGCAGCGATCTTCGCGATGGCGGGCTCCCGCGCTTCGTTTGGCTCGCCCCCAACCTTTGCAACGACAGCCACTACTGCTCGGTGCGAAGGAGCGACGCTTATGTCGCCCGGCTGGTCCCCCGGATCCTGCGAAGCCTCGGCCCGCGCAGCCTGCTGTTCGTCACCTGGGACGAGGGGACCACCAAGGCGGGCGCGCATGGCCATCGCGGGGGAGGACACATCGGGCTGATCGCGGCCGGACCGGAGGCCAGGAGGGCGGCGATCGTCCGCACGGTCGCGACCCACTACTCGCTGCTGCGCACGATCGAGGCGAGCTTCGGCCTAGGCGCGCTCGGGAAGGCGGGCTCGCCCTCGACGCCGCTGCTCACGGGCCTGCTCCGTCATCTGCCGCCGTCCGGACGCATCCGGTACCCCGCTCCGCGAACGGTCTCGATCGACTCGACGTCGAAGGGCCGGTCGACCTTCTCGCGCAGGTAGCGAACGTAGACGTCGATCACGTTCGAGCGGTTCTCGTAGTCGTAGTCCCAGGCGTGCTCCAGAAGGCGGTAGCGCGACAGCACCTCGCCGGGGTGGCGCATGAACGCCTCGAGCAGCGAGAACTCCTTGGAGGAGAGGGCGACCTCGGCCTCGCCGCGCCAGACGCGGCGCGTGGCCGGGTCGAGCTTGAGGCCGCCGACCTCGAGCATGACCGGACGCTCGATCGGGCCGCGGCGAACGAGCGCCCGCAGCCGGGCCAGCAGCTCGGCGAACGAGAACGGCTTGATCAGGTAGTCGTCGGCGCCGCCGTCGAGGCCGGCCACCCGGTCCTCGACCGCGTCGCGCGCCGTGAGGATGAGGACGGGGGACCAGACCCCTGCCTCGCGCAGTCGGCTGCAGGTCTCGAAGCCGTCGAGGCCGGGGAGCATCACGTCGAGGACGATCGCCTCGTACTCCGTCGCCTGCGCCATCCAGAGCGCGTCCTCGCCCTTGACCGCCACATCCGCTGAGAGCCCCTCCTCGCGCAGCCCGCGCCGGATGAGGCTCGCCATCTTTACCTCGTCCTCGACTACCAGAACCCTCATCCCGAGCGACGATTACAACGCATCATGAGCGTCCCATGAGAGTGCGGGCCACGCATCACCCGACCGGGAAGGTCGCCACGAAGCGGCCGCCGCCGTTGCCGGTCTCGGCTCTCACGTCGCCGCCGGCGGCGCGGGCCAGGCGGCGGCTGAGCGCGAGCCCCAGCCCGGCGCCGGCGTCGCCCTTTCCGGCCGCGCCGCGGCCGCCGGGCTCGAAGATGTGATCGCGCTCGTCCGGCTCGACCCCGGGCCCGTCGTCGTCGATGGTGAAGCTGACCTGCCTCCCGTTGCGCGCGAGCGTCAGCCGGACCGACCGCTCGCCATAGCGGCAGGCGTTGTCGACGAGCGGCGCGAGGGCCCGCTCGACGAGATCGGCGTCGGCGCCCACGAGCAGCGGCGCGGCCGGGGGCTGAACGTCGACCTCGATGCCGCGCTCCTCGGCCACCGGCGCGCAGTCCCCCACGGCCGCCAGGGCGCACTCGCTGGCGTCGCTCGAGCCGGCGTGCGTGCCCAGCTCGGCGCGCGCCGCGGCGATCAGGGCGTCGAGCGTCCGCTGCATGCGCGTCGAGCCGGCGAGCACGGCCTCGAAGCCCTCGCGGTACTGATCGCCGGAGCGCTCCCGCCGGAGGGCGAGCTGAGCCTCCGCAGCGATGGCCGCGAGCGGCGTGCGCAGCTCGTGGGAGAGCTCGGCGGTCAGCCGCTGCTCGCGCCGCAGAGCTGCGTCAAGCCGGTCGAGCAGGCTGTCGAGCGTCGCCGCGAGCTGCGTGAGCTCGTCGTGGGGATCGCCGACCGCGAAGCGGCGGTCGGCCCTGGTGTCGCTCCACTCACCGGCCTGCCTGGTCATCCGGGCGACCGGTCGTAGCGCGCCGGCGAGCAGCCAGCGCGAGGCAACGCCGACGACCAGGAGCACGAGCGCCGCAAACACGAGTGACGCGATCAACGCGGTGTCGCCGGTGCGCTCGTAGGGGTCGAGCGAGATGCCGGAGACGACGGCGCCGATGCGGCGGCCGTCGCTCTTGACCGGGACCACGTACAGGCGCGTCTCAGTGTCGGCGACGTCGACCGTCCGCCTCGGACCGGTGGCGATCCGGGCGGCGGCGCGATCGTTCCGCGGATCCGTCCGCGGGCTCTCGAGCACTCGCCTGCCGGCAAACACCCAGGTGCGGCTCTCGATGGCCGCCGAGTCGGGCGACTCCGGCACCCTGACCCGGCCGTCGTCGACGCGGATGGCCGCGAGCTGCGCCGCCGCGCGCGAGCGCAGCGCGTCCAGCGCGTCGTGGTCCAGCCGGCGCGAGAGGGCGTAGTTGAAGCCCACCGTAAGGACGACGAGCGCCGCGCCGACTCCTCCAAGGACCGCCAGCATGAGCCGGCCGCGCAGCCCCGGTCGCGGGCGGCGGAGGTTCATCCCAGCCGGTAGCCGACGCCGTGCACCGTCGCGATCGAAGGAGCGTCGGGAAGCGAGCGAAGCTTGCGTCGCAACCGCGCAACGTAGACGTCGAGCGTGTTGTCGTGGACGACGGCGCCGTAGGGCCACGCGGTGCGTACCAGCTCGAGCCGGCGGACCGCTTTGCCCGGGCTTCCCGCCAGCGTGGCGAGGAGCCTGAACTCGGTCGGGGTCAGCGAGATGACGGTGTCCGACGTGGCGACGGAGTGGTCGGTCGGGTCGAGGCGGAGGCCCGCCGCCTCCTCGGCCGGGTCCGCGCCGGACCTCCGGAGCAGGGCTCGCAACCGCACCACCACCTCGGCCAGGTCGAACGGCTTCGTGACGTAGTCGTCACCGCCCGCCTGGAAGCCGGCGAGGCGGTCGGTAAGGGCGTCGCGTGCGGTCAGGAAGAGCACCGGCGTGTTCACGCCCTGACCGCGCAGCGCCTGGCAGACGTCGCGGCCGTCCGAGTCCGGCAGCCCGATGTCGACCACCAGCACCTCCGGCGCGCCGCCCGAGGCGTACTCGAGCAGCTCGCGGCCAGTCGCCACGGCCATCACCTCGAAGCCCTCCTCGCGCAACCCCCGGCTCAGCACTCCCCGGAGCGCCGCATCGTCCTCCGCGAGTAGGACACGGGGTTCCATCTACATGGAGTATCGCTAGGCGGGCCGCCGGGCGGCGGAGCCCTTTCAGGAGGCTGTCAGGGAGGGGCTCCGACCATGGGGGTTATGTCGAGGACGGTCCCGATCGTCCTTCTCGCGGCTGCCCTGGGAATGGTCGCCTGCGGGGGGACCTCCAAGCACGGGCAGGGCGGCTCGGCCGGAGCCCTGTCCGCGGAGGCGCAATCCGCCGCCACCGGCGACATCCCGGACAACCAGGCCTTCCTGACCTTCCGCAATCCGG
>JBJMLJ010000590.1:0-6489 GCA_045805365.1 Thermoleophilaceae bacterium | reverse complement strand
GCCCGCGAACGTGCCTGAGCGAGGTCAGCACGTCGGTGAACATCGCCTGCGCCAGGGCCTGCCGGGCGCCCATGGCGAACACGTCGGCGAGGCGCTGCTTGGCCGCGCCGAAAGTCTTGACGGGGAGGATGGCGATGGTACGCACGAGGCCGGATTCGACTCTAGCGCGCACGCCTCCGATCAGCTGGCCAGAGAGCCCGCAAACTCCAGCGTTCTCGCGGCGACGCGGGCGCGATCGTCCCGGCTCTCCATCAGCGTGTCGACGACGAGCGTCGGAACGGCCTCGGCCTCCTCGTCCGCCACCACGCCGTCGAGCAGGCCCCCGTACGCCCCGGCGATCCCCGACGCGCTGAGCTCGATCCCGGCCTGCTCGCAGAAGGCCTCGGTCGGTCCCTTGACCGCGCGGCCGCCGACGAACGGGCTCACGGCGACGACCGGGGCGGGTGAGCCGGCCACCGCCTCCCGCATCCCCGGCAGCGCCAGGATCGGCCCGACGGAGATCACGGGATTGGAGGGGCCGATCACGATCGCCTCGGCCTCGGCGAGGACCGCGAGCACCGCGTCGCTGGGTCGCGCCCGCTCGAGGCCGCGTAGCTCCACCGCCTCCACGGGCCCCTGGGCGCCCAGGACGATCATGAACTCCTGGAAGGGGTGCCACTCGCCACGGGCCCGGACGAAGGTCTGCACGGGCTCGTCGCACATCGGCAGCACTCGGGCCTCGACCCCCATGGCGGCCACGACCGCCGCGTGGGCCTCAGTCAGCGGGCGCCCCTGTCGCAGCAGCTCGGTCCGGACGAGGCACATGGCCAGGTCGCGGTCGCCGAGCCGGAACCAGGCCGGGACGCCGGCCCGCTCGAGCGCGGCCATCACCTCCCAGGTGTCGCCGCGGATGCCGTAGCCGCGCTCGTCGATCTCGTCGGCGAGCCAGTAGGTCACGAGGTCGGGATCGGGCGCCACGTGGACCCCGTACATCTCGACGTCATCGCCGGTGTTGGCGATCACGACGAGGTCGTCGGCCACGTCGAGCAGCCCGCGGGCGAGCTTGGCGCCGCCCGTGCCGCCCGAGAGGAGCGCTACCAGAGCGCCTCCGGCAGGCCGGTGAGCTTGACTCCGGCGTGCGCCTTGTTGCGCACGTTCACCGAGATCAGCAGCGGGGTGAGGCCCTCGATCAGGCGCGCCGTCTCGAGCCGGCCGCAGTCCACCGGCCGCAGACCGGGGATGCGCGCGACGATCTCGGCCACCCGGCGCTTGGCGTCCTTGGAGTCGCCGGCCACGAGGACGTCCTCATCGAGCTCGTGGTCGAGGTCCCGCAGCAGGTGGGCGCTCACCGTGTGGAGCGCGCTGACGACGGTCACGCCGTCGGGCACCATCTCCTGCGCCTGCTGGGCGGCCGATCCCTGCGGCACTCCCAGAAGCCGCGTGGCCTTGCCGGACACGGCGGCCGCCACCGGCACGGTCGCGTCCACGAGCAGCTGGCCCTCGCGGAGCGACTCCTTCAGGTTGGTCAGGTTCTCCGACTGCGCTCGGAACGGCACGCAGAGGAAGACGATCGGTCCGGCCCTTGCCGCCTCGCTGTTCTCGAGGCCCGAGACCTCGGCCTCGCCGAGCTGCTCGCGGACGTCGCGGGCGGCCTCCTCGGCGCGCGCCGGGTCGCGCGAGCCGATCACCACCGGAGTCCCCTCCCGGGCCAGCCGGAGGGCGAGCCCCTGCCCGAGCGCGCCGGTACCGCCGATGATCGGGACGGTGTCCAAAGCCGGGCGAGGATAGCCTGCCGCCCCATGAGGCTCGAGGGACGGACGGCGCTGGTCACGGGTGGGGCGAGTGGGATCGGCGCGGCCACCTGCCGGCGCCTCGCCGCCGAGGGCGCGAAGGTCGCTGTGACCGACCTCAACCTCGAGCCCGCGCGCGAGCTGGCGGCCGAGATCAGCGGCGACGCCCATGAGCTCGACGTCCGCTCCACCGAGTCGGTCGGGCGAGCCGTGGACGCGATCGGGCCCGTCGACATCCTCGTCAACAACGCCGGCTACGACGAGTTCGCCTTCTTCACCCAGACCGACGAGGCCCTCTGGGACCGCGTGCTCGCGGTGAACCTGCGCGGCGTGCTCGCCGTGACCCACGCCGTGCTGCCCGCAATGCAGGAGCGGGGGAGCGGCCGGATCGTGAACGTGGCCTCCGAGGCGGGCCGCGTGGGATCGCACGGCTCGAGCGCCTACTCGGCCGCCAAGGGCGGCGTCATCGGCTTCACCAAGGCGATCGCGCGGGAGAACGCCCGCTACGGGATCACCTGCAACGCGGTCGCGCCCGGGCCGATCGACACACCGCTTCTCAGGTCGGCGCCGGAGCAGCTCGGCGAGCTGGGGGAGAAGATCGTCAAAACGATGGTCGGCTCCACGGCGCTGCGCCGGCTGGGCCAGCCCGAGGAGATCGCTGCGACGATCGCCTTCCTGGCCTCCGACGACGCCTCCTACGTGACCGGTCAGGCGCTGGGCGTCTCGGGCGGCCTCGCCATGATCTAGGGGTGAGCGATCCCGTCAGGATCCGCGAGGTCGGGCCCAGGGACGGCTTCCAGAACGAGCCCGAGATCATCTCCACCGACGACAAGGTACGGCTCGTCGAGATGCTCGCCCGCACCGGCTTGCGGCGGCTGGAGGTGACGAGCTTCGTGCGGCCGGACCTGATCCCGCAGCTGACGGACGGCCCGGAGGTGCTGCGGCGGGCGGAGATCCCCGACGAGGTCTCGGTGTCCGTGCTGATCCCGAACGAGAAGGGTCTCGAGAACGCCCTCGAGCTCCGGGACCGCTTCCAGGAGATCAACGTCTTCCTGTCGGCCAGCGAGAGCCACAACCGGAAGAACCTCAACCGGTCGATCGAGGAGTCGCTCGCCGGCCTCGAGAAGGTCCTCGGCCGGGCGCGTGATGAGGATCTGCGCTGCGAGGGGGTCATCTCGGTGTCGTTCGGGTGCCCGTACGAGGGCGAGGTGCCGGAGGAGCGCGTCTTCTCGATCGCCCGGCGGCTGGTCGAGGCCGGCTGCGAGGAGGTCTCCTTCGGCGATACCACCGGCATGGCAAATCCGGTCCAGGTACGAGGCTTCTTCGAGCGCGCCGAGCTGGACGCCGAGCTGACCGGCCACTTCCACAACACCCGCGGCCAGGGGCTCGCGAACGTCCTCGCGGCCCTCGAGACCGGGGTCCGCTCGTTCGAGTCCTCGTTCGGCGAGCTGGGCGGCAGCCCGCTCACGAAGGGAGCGACGGGCAACATCGCCAGCGAGGACCTCGTGTCGATGCTGCACGAGATGGGCCATGACACCGGGATCGACCTCGAACGGCTCGTGGCGTGCGCCCGGGCGGTCCAGGAAGTCCTCGGGCGGCCGCTCGGCAGCCACGTCCTCACGGCCGGCCCCATTAACTGGCAGCAGCGGTAACGAGGAGTGGTAACTTCCCGCCTCGTGCGGGGCAGGGGTCCACGCAGGCGGGTCAGCGCGATGGCGGCCGGGGTTCTCGCGGTCGTTCTCGGCATCGCCGGCGTCGCTCAGTCCGCCAGCCCGCCCGGCGCAACGCTCAGCCCGAACGCCAGCGCCCAGGGCAAGGTCAGCTGGACCGGGACGGTCACGAACGGGACCGAGACGCTTGCGTCCGACCAGGGCGAGGCCTGCTTCGGCGCCAACAAGAAGCCGGATCCGTCCTCGGGCTGCGACTTCTACAAACTCGACGTCTCGGTCCCCTCGGACTTCTGGAAGAACCACCCCGGCGTCGTCGCCGTCAACGCCACCGGCTTCGGCGTGATGGACCTCGACATGTACATCTACCGGCGCAACGCGGACGGCACCCGCGGGGCCTTCGAGAACGGCGACGGCGAGATCGCCGGCATGGACGAGAACGTGGCGATCGAGAAGGCGAGCGGCTCCTACTACGTCGTCCTCACGCCCTACCAGACGGCGGGGCCGCAGAACTACTCCGCGAGCGCCCAGTTCCAGACCCGGACCGGGCCGACGCTGGCCGAAGTGAACAAGCGGGCGCCGCGCGGCGCGCCGAACTACAGGGCCTCGCACGACAAGTACCTCGCGCACTCCGAGGACTCGATCGCGATGGATCCCCTCAACCACGACCATCTGATCGCCGGCTCGAAGATGTTCGAGGTCCCGAAGAACTACCTCTTCAAGGACGGCGCCTACGAGTCGTTCGACGGCGGCCGCCACTGGAAGGACGAGGGCCAGCTGCCCGGCTACTGCACGCCCGCGAGCGCCGGCTACTGCAACCCGAACGACGTCAACACGTACCGGATCATCTCCGACCCGTCCGTCGCCTTCGACGACGAGGGCAACGCCTACTTCAACAACCTCGACTCGATCGGCGGCCCGAGCACCTCGGGCTGGAACCAGACCGTCCACATCAAGAAGCCGGGCAAGCCCTGGAGCGGCCCGATCACGATCCACGACAACCGCTCGAACCCGATCACCAAGGCGCTCTTCCTCGACGACAAGAACTGGATCACGGTCGACAACGACACCGACGTGAACGGCGGGCCCAACCGGCCGCACGACGGCAAGATCGGGACGATGTACACCTGCTGGGGCTACGACGGCGGCACCGCGCCGACCCAGCAGATCGTGATCATGAAGTCGCTCGACGGGGGCCACACCTGGGGCGGCTTCGCTCCCGGTGACAACACGCCGTTCCCGGTCAGCCAGAAGTCCGTCATCTCCGGCATCGGCTGCCACATCGCGATCGGCCCGCACGGCGAGGTCTACGTCACCTGGTACGACAACCAGCTCCAGGCGATCATGCAGGCGAAGTCGACGAACCGCGGCAAGACGTTCACGCCCGCCGCCCCGATTGCCGCGATCACCGGCGTCGACGCGCCGTTCCAGGGCGAGGCGTTCCGCAACCTGTCGATCCCGTCGAGCGGCGTCGACCCGAAGGGCAACGTCTACGTCGTCGTCGCGTCTCAGAACGGCGAGGGGGCGGGGGTCCTCGACGCGGCCGAGCTGGGCCGCAAGCTGAAGCAGGGCGACATCTCGCCCGGGGACCTGCACGACCTGCTCGCCGCCGACAAGGAGTCGGGCGGGGACGGCGCGGGGCCGGGCTCGGGCTCGGACATCGTCATGTTCAAGTCGACCAACGGCGGGGCCAGCTACAGCGGGCCGATCCGGGTCAATCAGGACCCGAAGAACGGCGACGCCGACCAGTTCCAGCCCTGGATGGCGGTCACCGACCGGGGCCAGATCGACGTCTCCTTCTTCGACCGCCGCAACGACCCGAGCAACTACTTCATCGACACCTACCTGGCGCGCTCCAACGACCAGGGCAAGACCTTCAGGGACACGCGTGCGTCGCGCAGCGTCTGGGACCCGTCGATCAACGCGCCGACGTCGCCGAGCGGCAAGTTCATCGGCGACTACCAGGGCCTCGCGGCCGACGACGAGGTGGCGATCCCGTTCTGGAACGACACCCAGGCCGCGAACCTGCCGAAGTCGAACAGGGAGTACTCGCCTTACCAGGAGATGTGGTCCGCCAGGGTCGAGAACGTGCCGTCGCGAGGCGGGCCGCGACGGCGCTGCCTCCCGCGCCGCCTGACCGTCAAGAAGAGCTCGATCGGGCGGGTCAAGCTCGGTCTCCGGAGCAGCACGGTCGCGACCCGGCTCGGCCTGCCCGGGAGGCGCAAGCACGGCGTCTGGCGCTACTGCGTGAAGGGCGGCGGCAAGGTCATCGTCGTCTTCACGAAGCGCAAGCGTGTGGCCTTCATCGCGAGCACGGCCAAGCGCCACCACCGCGGCCGCGCGCACCCGGGCATCAGCTCGCGCAAGCTGCGCCGCATCTACGGCCGCCGGCTCCACCGCGTACGCAGCGACGTGCGCCGCGTCGGCTCGATCGTGTTCGGCATCCGCGCCAGGAAGGTCCGCTACATCGCGGTCGCGTCGAAGTCACTGCGACGCAGCCGGCGGGCGCTGATCCGGTACCACAAGCGTGCCGGGTTCGCGACCAGCCGGAAAAAGCACCGGCGCCGCTGAAATAGGTCTCAAGAATCCCAAAAACGGGGTTTGGTATCCCCGTTTCGGGTAGCTCTTGTGAAGAGACGATCGGGGCCGGTTCGGCAGTCCTGGGTTCCCCCGACCCGCCCCGATTCCAGCAACGGGCCCGGATTACGGCATCCGGGCCCGTTCATTTTCTGATGACCTTCGCGGGCGTGCCGGCTACGACGCTCCCGGGCGCGACGTCCTCGTTGACGACGGAGCCGGCGCCGACCACGGCCCCCTCCCCGATCACGGCTCCGGCCAGGATCACGGCGTAGACACCCACCTTCGCCCCGCTGCCGATGCGCACCTCGCCGGGCTCCCCGCCGGGCTCCCAGCGGCGGGAGGTCGTTGCGGCGCCGATCGCGAAGTCCGCCTCGTCCTCGATCACGGTGCCCGGCGCGAGAACGGCATTGGTCCAGACCCTCACGCGCGAGCCGAGGACGACGCCGGGGCCGATGGCCACCCCCTTGCCGAGG
>JBJMLJ010000589.1:0-3110 GCA_045805365.1 Thermoleophilaceae bacterium | reverse complement strand
CTCAAGGCCGCAGCGCGGCTACGACCGCGGCCCCCGCCTGGCGCGCCTCGTCGTCATCGAGCGTGCGCGGGTCGAGCAGCAGCCAGCCCTCGCGCGCGCGGCCGATGACCGGCGGGTCGCCGGCGCGGAGTCGGCGCGCGAGCTCGTCGACACCGAGCTCGCCCGGGTCCACCGCGCAGACCGGTCCTTCCAGCTCGAGCAGGGGCAGCGCGCCGCCGCCCACCTTCGCGGCCGCGCGGATCACCTGGGCGCCGTCGAGCAGATCGGCCATCGACTCGGCGCGCGCTTGCAGCTCGTCCTCGCCGGCCGTGAGCATCCGCAACACCGGTACCGACTCGCGCGCCGCCGGCGGGTCGCGATAGAGCCGTAGCGTCGCCTCGAGCGCCGCCAGCGAGAGCTTGTCGATCCGCACCGCCCTGGCGAGCGGATGCGAGCGGCAGCGGTCGAGGGCCTCGCGCGTGCCGACCATCAGACCCGCCTGCGGCCCGCCGAGCAGCTTGTCGCCCGAGAAGCAGACCACGGCGCAGCCGGCCTCGACCGAGCGCCGCACCGGTGGCTCCTCGGAGAGCTCCGGGATGCCCTCGGCGAGCGCGCCGGAGCCGACGTCGTCGATCACCGGCGCCCCGAGCCGGCACAGATCGTCGATCTCGACCTCCTCGGTGAAGCCGACCGTTCGGAAGTTCGACTGATGGACTCGGAGGATCGCCCCCGTGTCGGGGCCGAGCGCTCGCTCGTAGTCGGCCAGGCGGGTCCGGTTCGTCGTGCCGACCTCGACCAGGCGGGCTCCGGACTGGGCCACCACGTCCGGGATGCGGAACGAGCCGCCTATCTCCACCTCCTGGCCGCGCGAGACGACCAGCTCGCGGCCGCCCGCCAGGGCCGCCGCAGCCAGGAGGACCGCGGCGGCGCAGTTGTTCACGACCAGGGCGGCCTCGGCGCCGGTGAGCTCGCGAAGCAGCTCGTCGACGTGGTCCTGGCGCGAGCCCCGCTTGCCGGCCTCGAGGTCGTACTCGAGGTTCGTGTAGCCCGAGCCGGCCTCGCCCGCGGCCCTCGCCGCCTCCTGCGGCAGCGGCGCCCGGCCCAGGTTCGTGTGGACGATCACGCCGGTCGCGTTGATCACGCGGCGCAGCCGCGGGCGCACCGCTGCTCTGGCCTCCGCCTCGAGATCGCCCGCCTCGCCGCCCGCTCGCAGCCGCTCGCGCGCTGCATCGATCGCCACCCGGGCCCCGGCCACCGCAACTCCCTTGGGCAGGTCCTCCAGCCGCTGGGCGAGCTGCTCCACGGACGGCAGTCCGCGAAGCGCCTCAGCCTCGGGGCCTGGTCCCCTCGACCCAGCGCTCATCTTCCCTCTTCCAGATCGGCGCCTCGGCCTTGACGCGGTCGATGACCTCGCGCGCGCCGGCGAACGCCTCGGCGCGGTGCGGCGCGGACACCGCAACGCAAACGCTCGGCTCAGACAGCGGGACCTCCCCCACCCGGTGCTCGACCGCGGCGGCGCACAGGCCGTGCCGCTCTACCGCCTCGCGCGCGATCTCCGCCATCCGCTCCTCGGCCATCTCGATGTAGGCCTCGTAGTCCAGCTTGTCGACCTCGCGGGTCACGCCCTGGAACGTCACGACCGCGCCGGCCCGCGGGTCGCGCACACGAGCACCAAGGGCGTCGAGCGACAGCGGCTCGTCGGTGACCCTCACCCAGGGAGCCGCCCGCGTGGAGCCGCCGCTGACCGGCGGGATCAGTGCCAGCTCGTCGCCGGGATCGAGGGTCGTCTCCTCGTCTGCGTACTCGCGGTTGACGGCCATGACGAGGGGCAGACCGTGCGCCAGCTCCGAGAGCTCGGTCAGCGCATCGGCGACTCGCGCCCCGTCAGGCAGCTCGACCGTCACGGAATCGGAGCCGGCGCGCTCGCGCAGCATCGCGAACAGGCGGACGGTGACCTCCACGACGGAGATGCTACGCGCGCCGGTTCCGCGCACCGTGACCGCGGGCCACGGCGCGCGGATTCCGAAATCGGCTAGGCGCCCGCTCCTACTGCGGCGGTGGCCCGCTCGATGTATGAGCTGAGCTTGTCGAAGGCCGCGCCGAGCTCGACGAGCGGCGTCACCTCGTAGTCGACGAAAGGCGACATCGGGTAGTCGAGGAGCCGATCCATCAGCTCCTCGTGCGAGTCGACCTCGCTGATGCTGCAGCCCCCACCGTGCGGGTACGCGTAGCAGCACTCGACCCACCCGTCGTCGAGCGCCGCCTGGATCCAGTCCTGGGACGCTCGGACCACCTCGGCAGGCGGCGGCATCGGCCCGGGCTTGACCGTGGTCAGGAACTTCATGTTGGACCTCCAGGTCCGGGGGACGAGTCAGCACGACTCTCCCACCCGGCGCCCGCCCTCGCAAGCCCGCGACGACACCGGCAATATCCTTACTGCGATGGCCACCAAGCCCGAGCACAAGCCGAGCATCGCCCCGATCGTGGGCCCGGACGACCCGCGACGGTTCACCGACTCGGGCATCGAGATCCAGACCGCCTACCGCGACGACGACGTCGTCCCCGGGCTCGAGCAACGGCTGGGCGAGCCCGGTGAGTATCCGTTCACGCGCGGCATCCACCCGGACATGTACCGCTCGCGCAAGTGGACGATGCGCCAATACGCGGGCTACGCCACCGCCAAGGAGACGAACGAGCGCTTCCGCTACCTGATCGAGCACGGGTCGACCGGGCTGTCGATGGCCTTCGACCTGCCCACCCAGCTCGGCCGCGATTCCGATGACCCGCTCTGCGCCGGCGAGGTCGGCCGCACCGGCGTGGCGATCGACTCGATCGACGACATGCGCCGCGTCTTCGACCAGATCCCGCTCGACGAGGTCTCGACCTCGATGACGATCAACGCGCCGGCGGCCGTGCTGCTGCTGCTCTACGAGCTCGTGGGCGAGGAGCAGGGAGTCGAGTCCAAGCAGCTCCGCGGCACCACGCAGAACGACATCCTCAAGGAGTACATCGCGCGTGGGAACTTCATCTACCCGCCCGGGCCGGCGATGCGGCTGACCACCGACCTGTTCGCCTACTGCCGCGAGCGGGTGCCGAAGTGGAACACGATCTCGATCTCCGGCTACCACATG
>JBJMLJ010000588.1:0-4172 GCA_045805365.1 Thermoleophilaceae bacterium | reverse complement strand
GGGACGTCGCCCAGATGGTCGAGCGCGCCGGGCAGCTCGACGCACGCATCATCGGCCCGAACTGCCTCGGGGTCGTCGTCCCGGGTGTTGCCAAGATGGGCGGCATCGGCGGGCCGGCCCGCAACACCGAGCAGGCGTACCAGCCGGGGCAGGTCGGCGTGATGTCGCGCTCCGGCGGCATGACTACCGAGATCTCCTCGACGCTGACGGCCACCGGCCTGGGCGTGTCCACCGCCGTCTCGATCGGGGGCGACGCGATCATTGGCTCCACCTATGCGGAGCTGATGCCTCTGTTCGAGGCCGACGAGCAGACCGAGGCGATCGTGATCTACACCGAGCCCGGTGGGCGCATGGAGGCCCAGCTCGCTGAGTGGGTCAGGGAGAACGACTCGCGGCTGCCCATCGTCGCCTTCATGGCAGGCCGCTTCATGGACGATGAGGAGATGAAGGGCATGAGCTTCGGCCACGCCGGGACGATCGTGGAGGGCAAGGAGGACACGGCCACGGAGAAGATCGCCCGCCTCGAGGGCGCGGGGATCCCGGTCGTGGAGCGGATCGACGAGATCCCCGACGCCGTCAAGGAGAAGCTGGGAACGCCGGCATGAGTGGGCTCTTCATCGACGTCGAGATCTCCCCGGACGCGAGCTCGGACGCCGAGCTCGCCAAGAAGCTCGAGGAGGTCTGCCCGGTCGACATCTTCTCGGCCAAGAACGGTCACGTCGAGGTGGTCGACGCGAACCTCGACGAGTGCGTCCTCTGCGAGCTCTGCGTCAACGCCGCCCCGCCCGGCGCCGTTCGGGTGGTCAAGCTCTACGACGGCACCGCGCTCTCCCGCTAGTAGCAGCGCCCGCAAGGCCTAGCGGGAGCGCCGCAGCGCCTGGCGGCCGAGCACGAGTGCTCGCGCGGCCAGTGGAGCCGGGTCGGCTATTCGGAAGTGCGCGTGGGTCACGCTCCGCCGTGGCCGCAGCGCCTCGGCTGCCGCCCGGAACCGGCGCCTCCGCAGCTGGGCTAGCGCGTACTTGAAGTCTGCGTCCTCCCAGCGGTAGCGGACGCCGCTGCGCGCGGTGACCGGCGTGATCGGCCGGCCGAGCACCCAGTCGCAGAAGAGGCGCGCGAGGGGCGCGCCCGCGCGCCAGGCGAGGGCCAGCGAGCCATACAGGCGCGGGTTCAAGTCGATCGCGTGGAAGCGACCCGCGTCGTCGCGGATCAGCTCGACCTCGAAAATGCCCTGCCAGCCGAGCACCGCCAGCAGCGCGTCCGTCCCCTCGCGCAGCCCCGCCGGCGGCTCGACGGTCTCGGCAAAAGCCACGTTGCCGGCCTCCGGCGGATAGGTGCGGAGGTACCGCGCGACGGCGAACCCGACAACGCCGTCGCCGGTCCGGAGTCCGGCCGCCGACCATACCTGGCCCCGCTCCGCCCGCTGGATCAGGTACGGCGTTCCGAAGCCGTCCACCTTTGCGGCAAAGTCGGCCGGGCTCGTGACCAGTGCACTTCCCCGCTGCCGCACGCGCCCCGCGGCTTCGAAGGCGGTGCGTCGGGGCTTGATCACCACTGGGTAGCCGATCCGCGCCGCGGCCCGCTCGCCGTCGGCGGGCGTCTCGCACACCACCGTCTCCGGTGCGTCGACTCCGGCGGCACGAGCGGCCTCGGACAGGCGGATCTTGTCAGTGCTCGCGTCCACCGCGCTATGGGGCGGTAGTCCGAGGCGCACGAGCGGCTCGAGCCGCTCGCGGCGGCTCGAGACGGCCAAGAGCGCGGCGTCGGTGGCCGGCAGCAGCACGGCGTGCGGCTCGCCGGAGACGATCTCGGCGAGCCCTTCGACGAACGCGTCCGCGTCCTGCTTGGGATCGACGAGGACGAACCGGCGGTCGCAGCAGCGCGACCAGTGGGTCACCGCGGGGCTGAGCTCGGCGACCGCCGAGACGCGGTAGCCACCCTGGCGCAGGCTGCGGCACGCTGCCAGGGCGAAGCGCTCGTGCCCGCTCGTCACGAGGACGCGCTCGCCGCTCATCCGCCCCGCCGCAGGGACGAGAAGGCCCGCTTGGCGGCGGGACGCACGTAGCGCCAGGCGATGTATCCGGGGACCCCGACCGGCGTGCTGCCAAAGGCCTGCAGGCGGGCGCGCTCGCGCACGTCGCTGGTCCAGTCGAGCTTGTAGCGGTCCTCGTCGCCCAGAAAGTCGTAACCCGACATGCCCTGCTCGAAGGCTCGCTGGATCGCCGCGCGTGTGAGCAGCGACCCGGGCGCGAACTTGCGGTACTCGGGGTCGAAGCCGACCTTGACGACGTGGATGACGCCGCCGACCGCCAGCAGGTAGCAGAAGGCGATCGCCCGTCCATCGAGGCGCAGATACCCGAGCTGAAGCCAGCCGCGGTCGGCCGCCCAACGCGCGACGTCGCTATAGAAAACTCCGGTCTCGGGACGTGACGTGATGGCGGTGCCCCGGTCCTCCTTCCAGCCCGATCCCTCGACGGCGAAGCCCTCGGCCAGCTGGGCCGCCAGGTCCCCCCGGCCGTCGGCGAAGTCGACCTCCAGCGTCCCGCGCTCCTCAAGCCGTCGGCGCCGGCGGGTCATCTCCCGGCGGTACTTCGTCTCCAGACTCTCCTCGTACGCCTCGAAGTCGCCACGCAGGTCCACGAACGGGGAGCGAAGCACCGGCCGGCAAATAACCCGTCGGCCCGCCGCCCGGACGGCATCCAGGCACGCGGCAACGAAGGGGCGCGCCGGGTCCAAAAAGGAGAGGTCCAGGCGCGACGGGGCGGCGTCCACGAGCTCGAGCGCCAGATCGACCGCCGCCCCTTCGTCGACGGCGACAGCGTCGAAATAGGGGGTGTGCCAGTTCGTGGGCGAGATGACCGTCCCGCGCCGCCTGAACACTGGCACGACCCCGACGAGGCGGCCGTCGCGGCGCGCCGTGAGCACGCTGAGCTCCCGGCGGCGCTCGAATGCACCGAGCCACGCCTCGAACCAGCCGGGCCGCTGGAACGGACCGGCCCCCGCCCGATCGGCGAGCTCGTCCCATTCGCCCGCGATCCCGGCGATGCCGTCCTGCCAACCAAGCGTGGACGACGCTTCGGACGCAAGTGCCATCAGCACGATTAGATCAAGCCGGCCCCGGCAACCTGCTGCTCGTCTTACTTGCCGGCGGTGTAGTGCGCGAGCGCACGGGCCGCGCTCAGCGACGTCCCGTAGACCGCGACCTCGTCGATCGTGCCCTGGAAGAATTCCTGGCTGCCGTCCCAGGAGCCGATGACGACGGGGTTGGTGCTCGAGGTCGCGCCGCCTGTGAGGGCCGCGCTCGCCACCTGCGCCCCGTTGATGTAGAGCCGCTGGGTGGTCCCGTCATAGGTGCCCACCACGTGATAGGTCTGGCCGGCGACGATCGCCCCGCTCGCCGCCTGGAGCCGCTTGCGCACGCCGAACTGCATGATCGTGAACTCGAGCCGTGGCCCGTTGAACTGGATCGAGTAGGTCTCGGCCTTGGTCACGACGGAGGCGAAGCTGCCGGCCGCGGGCAGCGAGGTGGGCTTGATCCAGGCTTCGAGCGTGATCGGCGAGGAGAGCTGCAGCGACGTCGAGTTGGCGATCCGCACCTGGTCATTGGTGCCGTCGAAGGTGACGGCCTTGTTCGTGGTGTCGGAGCCGAGCAGGCTCGGGGCGCCCAGGGTCGGGCTGTTCAGGTACGTGCCGGGATTCTTGCTCTGCTGGTCGAGGGCGCTCGAGCCGCTCGTCTCGCCAAGCCGCCAGTAGCTCACCGGGTTGTCGGCGGTCACCGCCGCCGCGTAGCCGGTGGGCGGTGGCGGAGGCGGCGACTGGGTCGTCGCGCTGGCCGTGTTCGTGTAGTTCGAGCTGGTCGAGGAATTGGTGGCCTTGACGCGGTAGTAGTAGGTGGTCGAGGCCGACAGCCCGGTGTCCTGATAGCTGGTGGTGTTCGCGCCCGCGGTGATGTTCGTCGGCGCCGTGAAGCCCGAGTTCGTGTCGCGCTGGATCACGAAGTTCGACTCGTTCGACGAGTTGTCGGTCCAGGCGAGGTTGATCTGCGAGGTCGACGCGGCCGTGGCGGTCAGCCCGCTCGGCGCGTTCAGGGGCGGCGCCGCGCCGCTCCCGGCCGTGTAGTGCGCGGAGACCCGACTCGCGCTGAGCGCAGTGTTGTAGACCGCCGGCTCGTCGAT
>JBJMLJ010000587.1:0-2321 GCA_045805365.1 Thermoleophilaceae bacterium | reverse complement strand
GCCGGCGCGCCCTGATCCTGCTCTCGCTGGCGCTCGCCAGCGGCGGGCTGGCGGCCTCGCAGGTGAGCGGCGCCGTCCAGCGCGTCGAGGCGCGGGTGGGGAGGCCCGTCCCCGTGGTCGTCGCCCGGCACGAGCTGGCCGCGAACTCCCGCCTCGACTCCGGCGACCTGGCCGTCCGCGACGTGCCCGAGCGCTTCGTCCCGCGCGACGCCCTGAGCTCTCCCGCGGAGGCCGCCGGCGCGCGCACGGCCGTCGCCCTGCCGCCGGGCGGCTACGTCACGGCCAGCGCCCTCGGCGGAGCGGCCCGGCGCGGCGCCGGCGGCGGCCTGCCCAAGGGTGAGCGGGCGGTCGAGGTGGCGGTGGCTGGCGGAGCGGCGCTGTCGGACGGCGGCGGCCCGGGGACCCGCGTGGACGTCGTGGTTTCCACCGAGCACCGGACCTTCATCGCCCTCGAGGACGTCGAGCTGCTGTCGGTCCGGCCGGGCGGCGGGGGCGGCGACAGCGGCGGCGCGAGGAGCGCCGCCGACGCGGTCGCCACGCTGCGCGTGACCCTGCGCCAGGCCGTCTACCTCACCGCGGCGCAGAACTTCGCCCGCGAGGTGCGCCTCCTGCCTCGGCCGCCCGGCGACCGCCGGCACGGCGGCGGCGCGGCGTTCGGCTCAGGAGACCTGTGAGGCCTCGAGCACCTCGACGGTCCCGTCCGGCCGCCCGAGCAGCGCCCGCTCGGCCATGTCGAGGAAGAGCCCGTGCTCGACCACCCCCGTCACGTGGTCGAGGGCGTCGGCGAGCTCGGCCGCGTCGGTGCCCTCGGGGATGGTGCAATCGAGGATGAAGTGGCCCTCGTCGGTCATGTAGGGCTCGTCGCCGATGTCGCGTCGCTGGGCGTCGGGGAGGCGACCCGAGATGCGGCGGCGGGTGTCGCGCCAGCCGAAGCGGACGACCTCGACCGGTAGCCGGAAGTGCTTGCCGAGGCGGTCGACCAGCTTCGACTGCTCGGCCACCACGACGAAGCGCCGCGCGGCGGAGACGACCAGCTTCTCCCGCAGCAGCGCGCCGCCGCCGCCCTTCAGGAGGCCGAGGCGGGGGTCGACCTCGTCGGCGCCGTCGATCGCGATGTCGAGCTCGAAGTCACCGTTCAGGGGCACGATCTGGATGTTGGCGGCGTGGACGATGGCGTAGGTGGCGTCGGACGCCACGGCGACCCTGATCGGCGGGCGCGGACCGAAGCGCGCCACGATCGCCTCGACCACGGACCAGACGGCGCGTCCCGATCCGAGGCCGATGGTCATGCCGTCCTCGAGCAGCTCCGCGGCGGCCTCCGCGGCGGCTGCGCGCTCGGGGGAGAACTCGTAGGCGCCGGAGACGGACACGGGCGGAGCATCGCAGCTTACGGTCGGTCGCGGGAGGCCTTTCGCCGGGGGGCGGGAGGCCCTTCCGCCGCCAGGTTTGCTTCCATTATGGGCCGTTCGTAGGTACCAGCCGAATCCGTACCGCCCAGCGCGGCGCGGAGCGGGGGAACCAACGCGGCCCGGGAGGCCGCAGGGGCGAATCGCCGTCGGAGTCGGCGTAGCGCACTTTCCAGCGCGAGCCCGTCAGCTAACCCCGTAGGCGCAAGGAAAGGGGTAATGCCGTCGTGACCTCGTCACACAACGAGTCAGCTCTTGACGTTCGTTTTCGCAAGTCGCTGGAGCACTCCCGACTACGCCGCGCGACCGCCAGGCGCCTGCGCCGGCGGCGCCTCCGTCTGCGCGGCGGCGGCCTGTCGATGGCCTTCGTGGCGCTGGCGATAGGAGTCGTCGGCGCCGGCGCGGCCGTCGGCCAGCAGGCCGTCTCGAGCGGCTCCGGCCTGCTCGAAGTGGGCGCGAAGGGTGGAGACGTGAGCGCCGTTCAGCGCGCTCTCGGGACCCCGGTGACCGGGGTCTTCGACCCGAAGACGAAGGCCGCCGTCGTGAGCTTCCAGCGCCACCACGGCCTGGAGGTGGACGGCATCGTCGGCCCGCAGACGAGAGGGGCGCTGGGGCTGGCGCCCGCGCAGGCCGCGGCCGGCGGCTCGGCCACGACCACCAGCTCGGCAAGCGCCGGCTCGAGCGGCACGGGCGCTCCGCTCCAGGCGATCGCCCAGTGCGAGTCGGGAGGCAATCCGAATGCCATCGGCGGGGGGGGCCAGTTCCGCGGCAAGTACCAGTTCACGCGGCAGACCTGGCAGGCCGTCGGCGGGACGGGCGACCCGGCGGCCGCGCCCGAGGCAGAGCAGGATCGCCGGGCGGCGATGCTCTACGCGCAGAGCGGCGCCTCCAACTGGCCCGTGTGTGGTCGCTGAG
>JBJMLJ010000586.1:0-6915 GCA_045805365.1 Thermoleophilaceae bacterium | reverse complement strand
GCGCTGCCGGGCGCCGTGCTGGCCGACAAGGACGGCCAGACCGTCAGCCCGCGCTGCACGGCGACGGCCACGCCGGGCTCGCGTCAGATCCTCGTGGCGATCGCCGAGTCGGGTGTCTACCGCCAGCTTGTCGAGGGCGGCGTGCGGATGCTGGAGCCGGTCTGCGGGCCGTGCGTCGGCATGGGTCAGGCGCCGCCCTCCGACGCCAACTCGCTTCGCACCTTCAACCGCAACTTCCAGGGCCGCTCGGGGACGCCCGAGGACTCCGTCTATCTGTGCTCGCCGGCGGTGGCGGCCGTCTCGATGCTGCATGGCGAGATCCGCGATCCGCGCGAGTACGGCGACGCGCCCGAGATGCTCGAGATGCCCGAGCTGAAGCCATATGTCGACGACGTGCACATCTTCGAGCCGGCGCCCGAGGACGAGGCGGATTCGATCGAGATCCCGCGCGGCCCGAACATCAAGGAGCCGCCGGAGCACGTGCCGATGGAGGACTCGATCAGCGCCAAGATCGCCACGGTCCAGGAGGACAACATCTCCACCGGCGACCTGGCACCCGACGGCGTGATCGTCATGAGCTACCGCTCCAACATCCCGGCGATCGCCGAGTACACCTTCCAGCACCGCGACCCCGAGTTCCGCAAGCGGATGCAGGAGTGGGGGGAGGGCTTCATCGTCGGCGGCGACAACTACGGCCAGGGCTCGTCACGCGAGCACGCCGCGCTGGCGCCGCTGCAGCTCGGGGTCAAGGCCGTGTTCGCCAAGTCGTTCGCCCGCATCCACCGGCGCAACCTGGTGGCGCAGGGCATCCTCGCCCTCACCTTCAAGGACGAGTCCGACTACGACCGCGCCGAGGTGGGCGAGACCTGGACGCTGCCGAAGGTCAAGCAGGAGCTCGAGGAGGGCGCCGACGAGATCACGGTGAAGGTCGAGGACTCGGGCGACGAGTTCAAGGTCGAGCACGACTTCGCGCCCAAGGAGCGCGAGATCCTGGTCGAGGGCGGCCTGCTCCACTACCTGCGCGAGCACGGCCGCGAGGCGGCCGTGGCGTGAGCGAGGAGCGCAGCGCGAGCGTTGGTCGCGCGAGCACCGCAGCACGGACTCCGGCCGAGGACCCGATCGCGACCATCGAGCGCTGGACCGACAGCGGCGCCGACTATCGCGTCGTGCACCTCTCCGACGAGGCCGCCGTGGTCGACCTCACGACCTGTGACGGCCAGCCGATGGAGCGCCTCGAGTCGGCCGATCCGCGCCTGATCGAGTTTCTGAGGCGCGAATCGGATTGACGCGCGTCCGCCGCGCCGCCGAGGCGGATGCGGCGGCCATCGCCGAGCTGATGGGACAGCTCGGCTATCCGTCGTCGGAGGCGCAGGTGCTGGCGCGATTGGCCAGGTTCGCGCGCTTCCCCGGCGCGGAGGTCTTCGTGGCCGAGCGTGACGGGGTGGTCGTCGGCGTGGTCGGGCTGTCGCAGACGCAGCTCCTGGCCCAGGACTCGCCGTCGTCGCGCATCACCGCGCTGGCCGTCACGCCCGACGCCCGCCGCGCGGGAGTGGCCACGGCGCTGCTCTCCGCGGCCGAGGAGGAGGCCCGCGGGCAGGGCTGCTTTCGGCTCGAGGTCACCTCCCGCACGGAGCGCCGCGACGCGCATGCCTTCTATCTGAGCCGCGGCTTCGAGGAGCGCCGCCACCGGTTCGCCAAGGAACTGGAATGAGGTTACCTTGGGCCCATGGCCAAGTTCGAGATTCCCTACAACGACAACATCACGGTCGACCAGCTGGGGCAGATCCTCCGCGCCCGCGTTCCCTACGAGGTGACGGAGGCGTCGGGTCCGGCGATCGACTACCGGGTGGTGAAGAGCTCGACCGCGGGGGCGGCCGTGCGGCTCAAGCAGAAGCCCGACAAGGGCAAGACCGTGATCATGGTCACGGGCATCGTGCCCTCCTTCGCGATCAAGCTCGTCGCGGTCCTGATCTTCATCATCCCGCTGATCGTCCTCCAGCTGATGGCGGAGTCGAGCGTGGCCAAGGAGGTCAAGGCGGCACTGGAGGGCGCCCCCGAGTTCGGCGGTCAGGCCGAGCCCGAGGGATCGGCCGCTTCGGCCGCCTGATCGAGCCGCTCCTCGACTGAGCGCACCTTGTCGTCGAGTGTCTGGTCGGGCTTGTCCCGCCGCTCGTCGAGCTTGAGCACCGTGTAGACGCGAGGGATCCCGCGCTCGAACGGCACGGCGTGCAGCTCGCCGACCACGGCGAGGATGTCCTCGGTGGTCCCCTCGAGCGAGGTCCCCATGGCGTGCATCCGGTAGCGAACCCGGTCCTGGCCGGCCAGCCGCCGCTGGATCTCGGCGATGTACTCGCTGGCGCTCACCTCGGGACGGCCGAGGGCGAGGACGGTCAGGTCGGCGGTGGCCACTGGCCGAGACTAGCCGCGCGGCGAAGGACCGGGGCGGCCCGGTAGCGGTCCTCGCGCCGGTCGTCGTAGAGGCCGTCGACAACGGCCAGGACCTGGTCGATTCCGATGGCGGCGCCCCACTCGACCGGTCCCCGGGGATGGTTCAGCCCCAGGGTCAGGCCGACGTCGATGTCCTCGGGCGAGCCGACGCCTTCGCCGATCGCGAAGGCGGCCTCGTTGACCAGCTGGCAGACGATCCGGGCCAGCACGAGGCCGGGGGCGTCGCCGACCCATTCCACGTGCAGCCCCTGGTCGAGAAAATACCGCTCCGCCGCCTCGCAGGCCTCCTGCGGTGTCGACTGCAGCCGAGTGAGCTCCATCAGGCGGGCAGTGTCGGGGCCGGCAACGAGCGAGAAGCCAACCGCCTCCGGCCGCGCCTGCGACGCGAGGCTGCGCGCGGCGCAGGAGACGAGCTCAACACCGGTGCCGGCGACGTCGACGTTCGCGGCCCCGGGCAGCTCCGGGTCCTCGGGGCGGTAGGGGTCCTGCGCGTAGTCGTAGTAGCCGCGGCCCGCCTTCCGGCCCAGGCGGCCCGCGGCGACCATGCGGCTCTGGATCGGGTTTGGCCGCCAGCGGGGCTCGCCGAACGAGAGCTCGGCGAAGGACTTGGCCACCTCGAAGTTCACGTCGATCCCCACCAGGTCCATGAGCTCGAATGGGCCCATCCGGAAGCCGCCGCCCATCCGGCAGATGCGGTCGATCTGCTCGTGGGTCGCCACCCGCTCCTGGAGCAGGCGAAGCGCCTCGGTGTAGAAGGGGCGCCCGCAGCGGTTCACGAGGAAGCCGGGACCGTCGCTGGCGTCGATCACCTGGTTGCCCATCGCAGCGCAAGCCGCTCGCGCGATCTCGAGCGCGCGTTTCCCGCTCTGGTCGGCGGCGATCACCTCGATCAGCTTCATCAGCGGCGGAGGGTTGAAGAAGTGCATGCCGATCACGTTCTCCGGCTTGGCCGCTGCGCTCGCGATCGAGGTGATCGGGATCGAGGAGGTGTTGCTCGCGAGCACCGCCTCGGGGGCGACCTCCGACAGCTGCTCGAACAGCTCCCGCTTCAGCTCCAGCCGCTCCGGGGCGGCCTCGATCACGAGCTCGCAGTCGGAGAGCCCGTCGAGAGAGGACACGGAGTCGAGCAGTCCCTCGTCCACCTCCCGCCCGCGCTCCGCCCACTTGCCAAGGCCGCCGCGCGTCCGCTCGATCCCCTTCTCGAGCGCCTCGGGGATCGGGTCGTGGAGCAGGGTGTGTATCCCCGCGCCGACACCGAGCTGGGCGATCCCGGCGCCCATCGTTCCGGCGCCGACGACGCCGAGCGTGCGGGGAGGGTCCGCGAGGAGCGGAGCCCGATCGCCGATCGGGCGAGCACCGGAGGACGGCATCTAGCGGCCCTTGAAGTCCGGCTTGCGCTTCTCGAGGAAGGCGTTCATGCCCTCGACACGGTCCTCGGTCGCCATGGCCAGCTCGTAGAGCCTGCGTTCCTGGTCGAGGCCGGCGGTGAGGGCGGTCTCGTCGGCCGCGAGCACCGCCTGCTTGCCGAGCCTGACGGCCAGCGGCGGCCGCCGCGCCACGACCCCGGCGAGCTCGATCGCCTCCTCGAGCCACCGACCCGCCTCGGCCACCCGGTTGACGATGCCGAGCTGGAGCGCCTCCTGGGCGGTGATCCGCCGCCCGGTCAGGACGAGCTCCATCGCGTGCTGCTTGCCCATCACGCGGGCGAGACGCTGGGTCCCGCCGCCGCCCGGGATGATGCCGAGCAGGATCTCGGGCTGGCCGAACTCGGCGCCGTCGGAGGCGACGATCATGTCGCAGGCGAGGGCCAGCTCGCAGCCGCCGCCCAGCGCGTAGCCGGACACCGCCGCCACCAGCGGCGTGCGCAGCGCGGCCAGCCGCGGCCAGAACTTGGCCGACGGCGCCGTGAGCGTGTCGGCGAAGCTGCGCTCCGCCATCGCCTTGATGTCGGCGCCGGCCGCGAAGTAGTCGTCGCCGCCGGCGACCACCGCGCAGCCGATGTCCGGATCGTCGTCCCAGGCCTCGAGCTGCGAGGCGAGCTCCTCCATCAGCTCCGCCGAGAGCGCGTTGCGCGCGTCGGGGCGGTCGAGCCGGGCGATCCCCGTCCGGTCGCGGACCTCCGCTACGACGCTCGTCATGGAGTCATCGCGTTCACGCCCGTCATGGCGCGCCCGATGATCAGCTTCTGGATCTGGGTCGTGCCCTCGTAGAGGGTGGTCACGCGCGCGTCGCGGAGGTAGCGCTCGACGGGGTAGTCGTCGACGTAGCCGGAGCCGCCGTGGACCTGGATCGCGGTGTTGGCGCAGCGGACCGCCGCCTCGGTGGCGTAGAGCTTGGCGATCGAGGTCTCGGTGGTGTTCGGCTGGCCGGTGTCCTTGAGCCAGCCCGCCCGCCAGACGAGCGCCCTGGCTGCGTCGGTCTCGACGACCATGTCGGCGAGCATCTCCTGCACCAGCTGGAAGGACGCGATCGGCCGGTCGAACTGCTGACGGTCCTTCGAGTAGGCGACCGACGAGTCGACGCATCCCTGGCAGATGCCGACGCAGCCCGACGCCACGCTGAAGCGACCGGAGTCGAGCGCGGTCATGGCGATCTTGAAGCCGTCGCCGATCTCGCCGAGCATCGCCTCGTCCGGGACTTCGACGTCGTCCAGCGCCAGCTCGGCGGTGTCGGACGCGCGCAGACCGAGCTTGCCGTGGATCTCCTGGGTGCTGAACCCGTCCGCGTCGGTGGGGACGAGGAAGCAGGCGATCCCGCGGTGGGCCTTCTCCGGATCGGTCTGGGCGAAGATCAGCGCCACCTTCGAGTAGTTGCCGAGCGAGATGAACATCTTCTGGCCGGAGATCCGCCAGCTGCCGTTCGACTTCGTCGCCCTGGTGCCGAGGTTGGCGGCGTCCGACCCGGTGCCCGGCTCGGTCAGCCCGAAGCAGCCGAGCTCGCCGGAGCAGAGCCTTGGGAGCCACTCCTTCTTCTGCTCCTCGGTGCCCCAGCGCTCGATCGAGGAGCCGACGAGCGAGGTGACCACGGACACGACCGTACGGGCCGACGAGTCCGCCCGCCCGATCTCCTCGACGATCAGCCCGTAGGTTCGGTAGTCGATCCCGCGGCCGCCGTACTCCTCGGAGAGGATCGGCCCGAGGAAGCCCATACCGGCCAGCTTCTCGACCAGCTCGGTGTCGAAGCGCTCGTGGCGGTCGTTCTCTCGCGCGCGAGGGGCGATCTCGTTGTCGGCGAACTCCCTCGCCGTTTCCTTGATAAGCCGCTGCTCGTCGGTCAGTTCGAAGTCGATCGGCATGGCGCGGGACACTACACTCGGGCGATGGACGAGTTCGGGGTGTTCATCTTTGGCGCCCTGATAGCCCTCTTCATCGTCTTCTACGCGCTGGGGAAGTACTACCCGGGGTCCGGAGCCGAGCAGGTCGACTGGCGCCCGACCCGGTCGCCCGAGCTCGAGGCACAGCTCGAGCTCGAGGACCTCGACCAGATGCTCGAGGCGCAGAACGAGCGCCGCCGCCGCAGCGGCCGGCCCGAGCTGACGGAGGAGCAGGTAATGGCGCAGGTCGAGGAGGACGAGCGCTGGAAGAAGGAGCTGCTCGAGCGCTACCAGCGCGAGAGCGAGGGCGACGTCGAGGCCTGAAGGCCGTTGGTCCCTCGGAGTGATCATGTCGGGGGCTCGGCTGAACAGCCGAGGCCCCGGGCGGCCTCGTGGCGCGTGTCCTGATCGTCGGCTGCGGCTGCCGCGGGCGCGAGCTGGCGGCTGAGCTGACCGCCGCGGGGCACGCGGTGCGGGGAACGACCCGCCGGGAGAAGGCGCTCGAGGCGATCTCGGCGACCGGGGCGGAGGCGGTGCTCGCCGACCCCGCGCGGCTCGCGACGATCCTGCCTCGGATCGAAGGCGTGAGCGTGGTGTGCTGGCTGGTTCGCGGCGGGCCGCTGGAGACGCTGCTGGAGCGGCTCGTGGACACGCCCGTGCGGGGGTTCGTCTACGAGGGGGACCGTCCCGACGTGGTCCGCGCCGCGTCGGACCGCTGGCAAATCCCGGTTGAGGTCATCGACGAAGACCCGGTCGATCACCCCGCGTGGCGAGCCACTGCGGCCGGAGCCGTCTCGCGGCTGCTCGGCGGCTAGACGGAAGCGCCGAGGATCACGGCGACCGCTATCGCGACGCCGGCCACGGCCACGATGATCGCCAGCACGAGAAGGGCCTTCCAGACCAGCGCCATCGCCTGGCGCGGAGCGGCGACGATCTCCGGCCTCGGTGGCCGCTCCCGGGCCGGCGCGGGGCGGACGGGCTCCCCGAACGGCCGCACCGCGAGCGGCGGCGGCGCCGCCCGCTTGACCACTGTGAGCGGCGGCGCGGCCGTCGGCGCGGGCGCCGGCGTGGGCGCGAAGCCCGCCACCATCGCGTCCGTGGCCTGCACGAGCCGGCGCTCGTGCTCGACGCAGCGGGGGCAGTTGCGGAGGTGG
>JBJMLJ010000585.1:0-3139 GCA_045805365.1 Thermoleophilaceae bacterium | reverse complement strand
GCGCGGGATCCGCTTGTAGCGCTCGGGGTGGAGCGCCATGTGCAGGTTCGCGGGGAACACGGCGACCAGGGTGGCGATCATCCACCAGGCGGCCGGCACGCGCGTGCGGTCGGACAGGATGCCGGCTCCACCCGCGATCTCCGCCGCTCCGCTCGCCGCCACCAGCTCTCGGTGCGCCGGCAGGTAGTCGGGCATGATCCCGATGTACGGGCGCGGAGCGATGAAGTGCATCGCGCCGGTGAAGATGTAGGTGAGGCCCACCCTTCGCTGTGCGCGCGTCATCGCCGCGTACCCTAGAAGGAGCGCAGCGCGATCGGTGATCGCGCGAGCACCGCACTACTGTTGTCCCGTGGTAGAGAAGCTCGTCGAGCAGATCGAGAGCCGGTTCGCCGAGCTCTCCGGGCAGATGGCCGATCCCGACGTGATCGCCGACCGCGGCGGCTACGCCGAGGTCGGCCGCGCGTACCGCTCGCTGGAGCCGGCTCACGAGCTGGCGCAGGAGTACCGGACGCTGGTCCAGGACATCGAGGACGCGCGCGGCGACCCGGAGCTGCGGGAGCTGCTCGCGAGCTCCGAGAAGCGGCTCGCGGAGCTCGAGGACGAGATCCGCCTCGCGATGGTGGAGCCCGACCCGCACGACGAGAAGGACGTGATCGTCGAGATCCGCCCCGGGACGGGCGGCGAGGAGGCCGGCCTGTTCGCGGGCGACCTCTACCGGATGCTCAGCCGCTACGCCGAGCGCCGCGGCTTCCAGACCGAGTCGCTGTCGGTCGGCGACGGCCACTACACGTTCGCCGTCAAGGGACGGGGCGCGCACAGCGTCTTCAAGTACGAGGGCGGCACGCATCGCGTGCAGCGCGTCCCGGAGACGGAGTCCCAGGGCCGCATCCACACCTCGACCGCCACCGTGGCCGTGCTGCCCGAGGCCGAGGACGTCGACGTCGAGATCGACCCGAACGATCTCCAGATCGACGTCTACCGCTCGTCGGGGCCGGGCGGCCAGTCGGTCAACACGACCGACTCGGCGGTGCGGATCACGCACAAGCCGACGGGCGTGGTCGTCTCGATGCAGGACGAGAAGTCGCAGCTCCAGAACCGGGAGAAGGCGATGCGAGTGCTGCGAGCCCGGCTCCTAGAACGCGAGATCGAGGCGCGGCAGGCCGAGGAGGCGGCGGCGCGCAGCGCGCAGGTCGGCAGCGGCGAGCGCTCGGAGAAGATCCGCACCTACAACTTCCCGCAGGACCGCGTCACGGACCACCGCATCCGCCTTACGAAGGGCGACCTTCCGCGCGTCCTCGACGGCGAGCTCGACGACTTCACCTCCGCTCTCCAGGCCGAGGAGAAGCGGCTCAAGCTCGAGGCCGGCGCGCGCGTCGCCGGTTGACGGTCCGCGACGCGCTCGGGGGCGCGGTGCCGGCCCTGCGGGCCGCCGGCTGCGAGACGCCGGAGCTCGACGCCGAGGTCCTGATCGCCGACGCCCTGGGGGTCGACCGCGCCGCCCTGGTGGCCGACCCGGAGCGAGCCGTGCCGCCGGCCGCCGCGCGCGTGATCGCCGAGCGCGTGCGGCGGCGGAACGAGCGCGAGCCCGTCGCCTACATCCTCGGCCGCAAGGGCTTTCGCCATATCGAGCTCGCCGTCGACGGCCGCGTGCTGGTGCCGCGGCCGGAAACCGAGCTCCTGGTCGAGATCGCGCTCGAGCTGCCGCGGGGAGCGCGCGTCCACGATCTGGGCACGGGCTCCGGCGCCGTCGCGCTCGCGCTGCTCGACGAGCGCCCCGATCTGATCGTGACCGCGTCCGACGCCTCGGCGGCCGCCGTCGAGGTGGCCCGGGCCAACGCCGCGCGGCTCGGGCTGGCGCTCGCGGTGAGCGCCGAGCCCGGGCTGCCGGAGGGCGCCTGGGATCTCGTCCTGGCCAACCTGCCGTACGTGCGCGAGGACGAGTGGGGCTCGCTCCAGCCGGAGATCACCCGCTGGGAGCCACGGGAAGCCCTCGTGTCGGGAACGGACGGGCTCGACGCCATCCGTGAGCTCGTCGCCCGGGCCCCGGCGGACATGCGCCTAGCGTTGGAGCACGCGCCGCACCAGGCCGAGGCCGTCCGCGCGCTGCTACGCGATTCCGAGACACGGCGCGACCTGGCCGGGCTGGATCGGGTAACGGTCGGGCTGGCGCGCGGCTGAGCGCTCGCGCACCGTATTGATACATCATCCTGGCGGTGTAACAATACGCCGCGAGATGCGGCGTGCGGCAGTCCTGCTGGTGCTGGTGGTCGGCGTGCTCGCTGCTGCGCCGGCGGCCCACGCGAGCTTCAGCCACAACCCGATCCTGTTCGTCCACGGGATCGAGGGCACGGGGGCCCAGTTCGAGTCGCAGAAGATGCGCTTCATGAGCAACGGCTACCCGGCGAACTGGTTCGACGAGGTGGATTACGACTCCACTCGGGCCGTGGGTGACAAGACCGCGGTCGACCAGCAGATCGACCAGGCGATCGCCGGGCTCAAGCGACGGACCGGCAAGTCGAAGGTCGACGTCGTCGCGCACTCGCTCGGGACGATGGTGATGTACGACTACCTGACACAGGGGCCGCAGGCCGCCCAGCGCCGCGCGAACGTGGGGCACTACGTGAACGTGGACGGCCAGGACCAGAATCCTGGGGTGCCGACGCTCGCGCTGTGGGCGGGCCGCCCGCTGGCGAACGCGCGGATGCTCCAGGGCGATCGCCACATGGACGGCGCGAAGAACGTGACGATCCCGAACCAGACGCACGTTCAGACCTGTACCTCGAAGGAGTCGTTCGTCCAGTACTACGAGTTCTTCACCGGCAAGCGGCCGGCGCACGACCTGGTCCCCGAGAGCGGCCCCATCCGGATCTCGGGCAAGACGCTGATCTTCCCCCAGAACGTAGGCGCCCTGGGCGCGACGATGGAGCTGTGGCCGGTCGACGCGCGCGGGCGACGCGCCGGCTCGCGGCCGCTCTACTCGCGCCGGATCACGGACGGCTCGCAGGGCGGCGGCGGTTGGGGGCCCGTCACGGTCCAGGCCGGCAAGCGCTACGAGTTCGCGGTCACGACCACGTCCGGGACCCTCCACTACTACTACGAGCCGTTCGTCAGGAGCGACTACACGGTGCGGCTGCTCGTC
>JBJMLJ010000584.1:0-2675 GCA_045805365.1 Thermoleophilaceae bacterium | reverse complement strand
GCGGGCCTCGACTACCAGGAGGTCCGTGTGCCGTTCCTCAAGCGGGACCGGCCCGAGGTGGAGGAGTTGACCGGCCAGCGCTGGGTACCGGTGCTGGTGCACGGCGACGAGGTCATCCACGACTCGCACCGCATCCTCCAGTACCTCGAATGGCTCGAGAGGGAAAGCGACAAGGCCGCCGCCTAGAGCGGCTAGGCCCGACCGCGCGGAGGGCGTGGCCGGTGGTGCTGATGGCCTGGGAGCGCTGGCAGGCGCTCCCACCGGAGCGGCGCGAGCACTACATTCGCCAGGCGCGGGGCTACGCCGCGCGGGGGCGCAAGGCGATTGAGAAGCGCCGCAAGCGGCGCTAGTCCAAGCGATTCTCGAGCCCCAGCGGGGCCCGCTGCGGCTGTTGGACTTCCGGCTCCTCCTCGGGCTGCTCAACGCCCAGCTTCTCGGCCAGCTCGCCGGTCTCGAACATCTCGGTGACGATGTCGCAGCCGCCGACCAGCTCGCCGTCGACGAAGAGCTGCGGAATGGTCGGCCAGCCGGAGAGCCCCGAGAGCTCCTCGCGGATGCGCGGGTCGGGCAGGATGTCGAGGGCCGCGTACTTGACCCCGAGGGCGTTGAGGCAGGCGCTCGTGCGCGCGGAGAACCCACAGGCCGGCTGGTGCGGCGTGCCCTTCATGAAGAGCATCACCTGGTTCTCCTGGATGGCGTTCTCGATGAAGTCCTTGATCTCGGTGTTCGTCATGCGGGGTCTCCCGTCGGAGTCGAAGTCTTGATGGATAGCGCATGGATCGGTCCGCCCACCTCGTCGCCGAAGACGCCGTAGACGAGCTTGTGCTGTTCGATACGAGTTAGCCCGTCGAAGCGCTCGGAGACGATCTCGGCGCGGAAATGGTCGCCGCCGCCGGTCAGGTCCTCGACGTTCACCTGCGCGCCCGGCAGGGCCGATTCGATTCGGCGCTTGAGGTCGTCGGCGCTGGGCATCGTCACCTCACGATACCGACGGAAGCACCGATACAATCAAGGTCGATGGTGCAGCTCACGGACATCGCAGCGGAGAAGGTGCGGGACTTCATCTCGTCCCAGCGAGCCGAGCCGGAGAACGACGTCGGCCTGCGGGTCGGGGTCCGGGGAGGCGGCTGCTCGGGCTTCCAGTACGCCCTCGCGCTCGACGAGCGGCGCGACGACGACCACGTATTCGAGACGGGCGGCATACGGGTGCTGGTTGACCCGTCGAGCCTGCGCTACGTGGAGGGGTCGACCGTCGACTACACCGAGAGCTTCATGGGCTCCGGCTTCGACGTCTCGAATCCGAACGTCGTCGCCTCCTGCGGTTGCGGCTCCTCGTTCCGCGTCGCGGACGAAGAGCCGTCCTGCGGCGCACCCGCTTAGGCGGGCGTCGCGTCCAGCGACCGCCACAGGTAGAGGCAGGCCAGCGAGCGCCAGGGGCGCCACGGCTCGGCGATCCGCTCGAGCTCGGCCGGCTTGGGTAGCTCCTCGAGGTCGTAGGCGATCTGGACCGCGCGGCGGATCCCGAGGTCGCCCACGGGCAGGATGTCCGGCCGGCCGAGGTGGAAGATCAGGAACATGTCGACGGTCCACTGGCCGAGGCCCTTGATGGCGATCAGCTGCTCCGCGACCTCGTCCGACTCGAGCTCGGCCAGGTGCTCGAGGTCGAGCTCGCCGTCCTCGACGTGCTCCGCGAGGTCGCGCAGGTAGGCGACCTTGGCGCGCGACAGGCCAGCCTCGCGCAGGCGCTCCGGATCCACATCCAGCAGCTCGCGCGGGGTGGGGGCCCGGTCGCCGAAGAGCGCGGTCAGCCGTTCATAGATCGTCCGCGCCGCCTTGGTCGACAGCTGCTGGCCGACGATCGACCGCAGCAGCGCCCCGTAGGCGTCGCCGGGCCGCCGGCCGCGGCGCGCGAGCACGCCGTCCGGCGCGCCGTACTCCTTGATCAGCCGCGCCATCACCGGGTCGGCCTTCTTCAGGGTCGCCAGACCGGCGGGCTTGGTGGTCAGTGGGTGGCTTCGGCTGCCGGCGCTCGGACGGGGCACGACTTGGAGCCTACGCGGTGACTTAGGCTTGCCCCCGGATGCGCCTGGTCAGCTTCGACACCGGCTCGGGGCCGCGAGCCGCGCTTCTCCGCGACGACAGGGTCTACGACATCTGGGGGGAGGCGTTCGCGCACGTCCGCCACGAGGACAGGACGGTCTTCGCGCTGCTCCAGGGCGGCCTGATCGACGAGGTCGAGCCCGTCGAGGACGAGGGCGTGCCCGTGGAGGGCGTCCCCCTCCTGCCGCCGATCACGAGGCCGAACAAGGTCATCTGCATCGGGCTCAACTACCGCTCCCACGCCGAGGAGCAGGGCGCCGAGCCGCCCGAGACGCCGACCTTCTTCGCGAAGTTCGCCAACGCCCTTGCCCCGCCCGGAGCCACCGTCGCGCTGCCGCCCTGGTCGAAGGCCGTCGACTACGAGGCGGAGGTGGCCTTCGTGATCGGGTCGCGCTGCAAGGACGTGAGCGAGGCGGACGCCATGAACCAGGTGGCGGGCTACATGCTCTTCAACGACCTGTCCGCCCGCGACTACCAGTTCAAGACGCCGCAATGGATGCCCGGCAAGGTCTTCGATGGGGCGGCCCCCTGCGGCCCGGCCCTGGTGACCGCCGACGAGGCGGGCCCGCCCGACG
>JBJMLJ010000583.1:0-2646 GCA_045805365.1 Thermoleophilaceae bacterium | reverse complement strand
GGCCTAGCCGCGCACGCCTGAGGGGGCGCGCATGACCCACCCGATCCCGCCGGGCACCCGCGACGTGCTCCCCGACGAGATGCGGGAGCTGCGCGCCCTAACCGACCGGCTCCGCGCAGGCTTCGAGGACGCCGGCTACGGCGAGGTCTGGACGCCGTCGCTCGAGTACGAGGAGGTGCTCAAGACCGGCGACGACCGCGCGGCCGGCGCCGGCTACCGCTTGTTCGACGAGCACGGCGAGGTGCTCGCGATGCGCTCGGACATGACCATCCCGATCGCCCGCGTCGTGGCCACCCGCTACGGCGACGCCGAACCGCCCTTCCGCTTCTGCTACTTCGCCCACGCCTACCGCGAGGTCCAGCGCGGGGCCGGCCAGCAGCGCGAGTTCCTCCAGGGCGGGATCGAGCTGATCGGCATGACCGCCCCCGAGGGCGAGGCCGAGGTGATCGCCCTCTGCCTGTCCGCGCTCGAGCAGGCCGGCCTTCGCCGGCACCGGCTCGGAGTGGGGGACGGGCAGCTCTACCGGCACCTGCTGGAGGCATTCGAGGTACCCGCCGAGCGCCACCTGGGGCTGCTCGAGGCGCTGTCGCGGCGCGACCTGGCCGGCCTGGAGATGCGCGTCTCGGAGCTCGGCCTGGGCGAACGCGAGCGCGACCTCCTCGTCCGCCTGCCGCAGCTGCGCGGCGGGCCGGAGGTGCTCGAGCGCGCCGACGGCCCCGTGGCCGACGCGGTGGAGAACCTACGGGTCCTGAACGCGCTGCTCGAGGAGCGCGGCGTGGCGGACCGGGTGATCTTCGACCTCGGGCTCGTGCGCGAGCTCGGCTACTACACGGGAGCCGTGTTCGAGCTCTACGACCCCGCCGTCGGCTTCGCTCTCGGGGGCGGTGGCCGCTACGACGAACTGATCGGGAAGTTCGGACGCGGGCTGCCCGCCTGCGGGATCGCGCTCGACGTCCAGCGGGTGCACATGGCCCAGGCAGCGGAGGAGGGGCTGCGATGACCCCGGCGCTGACCATCGCGGTGCCGCGCGGCGCGCTCTTCAGCGGCACGCTCGACCTGCTCGACCGCCTCGGCGTCGAGACCGCCGAGGTGCGCTCGAACGAGCGCAAGCTGCTGTTCGGTGACGCTGGCATCGTGACCATGCGGCCCAGCGACGTCCCCACCTACGTCGAGCACGGCGCCGCCGACATCGGCATCACCGGCAAGGACGTGCTCCTCGAGCAGTCCGAGCGCGAGGTCTACGAGCTGCTCGACCTCGGCTTCGGCCTCTGCCGGATGGTTGTCGCGGCCCGCCAGGGAGACGACGCGCTCGGCGAGTCCCTGCGCCGCCTGGGCCGCGTGCGGGTGGCCACCAAGTACCCGCGCATCGCGGCCCAGCACTTCGCGGACACCGGCCGCCAGGCCGAGATCGTCGAGGTCAAGGGCTCGGTCGAGCTGGCGCCCCTGACCGGCCTGGTCGACGGCATCGTCGACCTGACGGCCACCGGCAAGACGCTGTCCGAGAACCACCTCGAGGTCGTCGAGGAGATCACCGCCTGCACCGCGCGGCTGATCGCGAACCCGGTGGCCCACAAGCTGAAGGCGGCGGAGATCGACGCGCTGGTGGAGAGGATCCGGTCGGGATGAGGATCACTCGGATCGACAAGCCAGAGCTGTGGAGGACTGTCTCTCGCCGCTATGACGGGGTACAGGAGATCGTCGAGGAGGTCCGGGGCGGCGGCGACCAGGCCGTCCTCCGACTGACGGCGAAGTTCGACAAGGCCGAGCTTCGCCCGGAGGAGCTCCAGGTCCCTCCGCGCGAGATCGAAGCGTCGCTGGGCGTCCTCGAGCCGGAAGTGGTGGCCGGCCTCCGGACGGCGATCGCCAACGTGCGGACTGTCGCGGAAGCGCAGTTGCGGGACCCGATCCCGGTCGAGCTCCCGCAGGGTCAGCGGGTCGAGGTCACCGAGGTTCCCGTGAGGCGGGTCGGCCTCTACGCGCCCGGAGGCGAGGCGGTCTATCCGTCGACGGTCGTGATGGGCGCGGTCACCGCCCGCGTCGCGGGAGTGGACGAGATCGCGGTCTGCGCGCCGCCCGGCCCGGATGGGCGCGCCCACCCCGCGATCCTCGCCGCCTGCGTCCTCTGCGAGGTCAACGAGGTCTATCGGATGGGCGGGGCGCAGGCGATCGCGGCGCTCGCCTACGGCACCGAGTCGGTTCCGGCGGTGGACGTGATCGCCGGGCCCGGCAATGTCTGGGTCCAGGAGGCGAAGCGGCTGGTGGCGGGCGACGTCGGCATCGACGGGATCGCCGGGCCAAGCGAGCTCGTGGTGATCGCCAGCGAGAAAGCGGAGGCCGAGCTCGTGGCGCTTGATCTACTCGCTCAGGCTGAGCACGGCTCCGAAAGCTTTATCGCTGCAATCTCGCCCGACGCCGGCCTGCTCGATGCTGTCGAGGCGGACCTCCGCAGACTGGCGGCCGAGAGGCCGAGCGTCACGGCCGAGCAAGTAGCCCTGTTCAAGGTTGAGAACCCGCAGGCCGCGCTCCGCCTGGCGGAGAAGATCGCGCCGGAGCACCTCGAGCTCGTCGGCGCCGAGGCGGAGGCGCTTGCGGACCGAGTGCGGGCAGCCGGTTGCCTGTTCGTCGGCGCTCAGGCCGGAACGGCTT
>JBJMLJ010000582.1:0-1606 GCA_045805365.1 Thermoleophilaceae bacterium | reverse complement strand
TGCGAGTCCGGCTCGGTCGCGATCGTGAACCAGAAGTTGAAGTCGTGATTGCGGAGGTAGTTGTGCGAGACGCCCGGGTGGGAGTTGATCAGCTTGCCGGCCTCCCAGGGATTGTCCGTGTCGATCCTCGCCGCGACCAGCATCGACTTGTAGCCGAGCACCCGCGTGTCGAAGATCGGCGTCAGCTCGCGGATGATGCGCTCGTCGAGCAGCCTCCGGGTGCGGCTCATGACCTGGTCCTCATCGACCTCGGCCAGGCGCGCGACCTCCGCGAACGGCCTCTCGGCCAGGGGGAACTTGCCCTGGAGCAGGTTGAGCAGCTTCTTGTCGAGCTCGTCCAGCGGGACCGCCGCGCCGTCCTTGCGCGAGCGGACCTTTACCGAAGCCACGCGGCCACGTCCTTGGCGTGGTAGGTGATGACGATGTCGGCCCCGGCCCGGCGAATGGCGGTGATGGTCTCGAGCACTACGCCCTGCTCGTCGACGTAGCCCGCCGCGGCGGCGGCCTTGACCATGGCGTACTCGCCGCTCACGTTGTAGGCGGCTACGGGGATCTGGGTCGTCTCCTTCACGCGCCGGATCACGTCGAGGTAGGGCAGGGCCGGCTTGATCATCACGACGTCGGCGCCCTCCTCCACGTCGAGCAGCGCCTCGCGGACCGCCTCCTGGCCGTTGGCCGGATCCATCTGGTAGCTGCGCCTGTCGCCGAAGGCCGGCGTGGAGTCGACCGCCTCCCGGAACGGGCCGTAGAAGGCGGACGCGAACTTCGCCGAGTAGGCGATGATCGGCAGGTCCTCGAAGCCGGCCCCGTCGAGCCGCCCACGGAGGGCGCCGACCCGGCCGTCCATCATGTCGCTCGGCGCCACGGCGTCGGCGCCGGCCTCCGCCTGGGAGACTGCCGTCCGGGCGAGCAGGTCGAGCGTCGCGTCGTTGTCGATCGTGCCGTCTGCCAGGACGACCCCGCAGTGGCCATGAGAGGTGTACTCGCAGAGGCACACGTCCGTGATCACGAGCAGGTCGGGGTGCGCCTCCTTGATCGCCCGTGAGGCGAGCTGGACGACGCCCTCGTCGTCGTAGGCGCCCGAGCCGACGTCGTCCTTCTCGGTCGGGATGCCAAAGACGATCACTGCCGGAATGCCGAGCTGCTTCGCCTCGCCCGCCTCGTCGACGGCATGCGAGATCGACAGCCGCTCGACGCCCGGCATCGCCTCGATCGGCGTGCGGCTGTCGGTCCCGAGCTCGATGAACAGCGGGTGCACCAGGTGCGACGGGCTGAGATCCGTCTCTCGGACCAGGTCGCGAAGGAGGCCGGTCTTGCGGAGCCTCCGCATGCGGGTGGCGGGAAAGGCCATCTCGCTCCTCAGGTTACCTCCGCGGGGCGTCGCGCCCCGCGCCTGACGAAATGATCGGCATCCGGCCTCGTAAGCTAGGGCCGGTTGCCGCACCTCGCGCTGACAGCGATCGGCCGTGACCGGCCGGGCATCGTCGCCGCGCTCAGCGGTGTGCTGCTCGAGCACGAGCTGAACGTCGAGGACTCGCAGGCGACGATCCTCCGCGGCCACTTCTCGATCGTCCTGGTAGTCGCCGCGCCCGAGGGCGTCGACCGG
>JBJMLJ010000581.1:0-1988 GCA_045805365.1 Thermoleophilaceae bacterium | reverse complement strand
GTAGACCCGCGGCTCGAACCAGCTCTCGTGACGAAACTCGAAGCAGTGGCGGCCGGAGGGAAGCTCGCCAAGGGCCTTCCCCAGGAGCTCGTCGTCGCGGCGGAAGTTCGGCGGCAGCTGCCAGACGACCGGCCCGAGCTTGCCGGAGTCGACGAGCGGCTCGATCCGCTCGTAGTAGAGGTTGACGCCGTCGCCGATGTCCCTGAGCCGCCTGACGTGGGTCAGGTAGCGGCTCGCCTTGGCGGCGAAGACGAAGTCGTCCGGCGTGTCCTCGACCCAGCGGGCGACCGCGTCACGTGAGGCGAGCCGGTAGAAGGTCGAGTTGACCTCGACCGTGTCGAACTCCTCGGCGTAGCGGCGCAGCCAGCGCGCCTTGCCGAGGCCCTCCGGATAGAGCCGCCCGCGCCAGTCGTCGTAGTTCCAGCCGGAGCAGCCGACCCTGACCGGGCGCACGGCCGCGGGCTAGTCGGAGACCAGCGTCTCCTCGTCGCGACGCGTGAACTCCACGCTCTCCGCCTTGGCCTCCTCGCGGAACTCGTGGAGCTGCTTGACCTGCTGGCGGCGGCGGCGCATGTCGAACGCGCCGATGACCGCGATCCCGATCAGCGCTATCGGCACGGCGAGCACCGGCAGCCCCCACGCGAACGAGAAGGCGATCAGGCCCAGTACGAAGGCGGAAACGATGAGAACGACGCCCCACATCGTTTGACGGGTACCCGCGAAGCTGCCGCGGGAAACGAGCGTCAGTGGCGCGGGCGCGGCAGGGAGGCCGTGTCGACGACCTCGAAGGCCGTGCCCTTGACCCGCTGGAGCGTGTGCAGCTGGTCGTTGTCCCAGCCCGCCGAGGGGGCGCCCCCGATGTACAGCGGGGCGCCGTTGTCGGCCAGGATCATGCCGTAGCGCTTGAGCGTCCTGAGGATGATCCGCGCCTGCCGCGGGAAGTGCGAGATGTCGAAGCTCCGCTTGAGGCGCAGCCGCTGGCCCATGGCGGGCAGGTTGGGATCCGTCTCGCTGGACGCGGAGTGGCGCGCCGGATAGATGAAGCCGGTCCGCGTCTCCGGGGCCGTGAAGCGGAGGGCGTGGCGGATCACCCCGTGCCTCGCCTCGCTCCAGCGCGCGAGGCCGGGGAAGATCGGCAGCCCGGCGGCGTCGGCGGAGGTGTAGCCGCGGCGGCGCAGGTGGTTCGAGCGGAGCCGCCAGACCGCCCCCGAGCCGGCGTGCCAGCGGCGCCCCCCGTCGTGCGGATAGGCGGCGTAGAGCTCGTAGAGCTTGCAGCGGTCCCGGTCGATCACGATCAGGTGCCGGTCTCCCGACGAGCCTCGGCCACCCTCGACCGGCATGTTGCGCGGGATCGGATAGCGGCCGCGGTCGGACTCGTCGGCGTAGTCGAAGCTGACCGGCACGCGCGGCTGGTGCTTCGACACCGTCCGGTAGGGAATCCCGATCGGCGCGCCGGCATAGTGGCCCGAGCCGAAGTCGGCGTGGACGTAGGCGTCCAGGCCGATGCTGCGCATCAGGTGGCCGGAGTTTCGGTGCACGGGCAGCCTGTCAACCCGCAGGTTCCACTGGTTGTTGCGGGGAAAGGCCGGGCAGCGGCCGACGTGCGGCCCGGCCCTTCCCTGGGCAATGGCGACCGTGATCAAGAGCGCGGCCAGAACCGCGGCTGCGAAGGCTGCCCGCCTCACCTCCCGCATGCTACGCCCTGCCTGACGCTGTTCCCTGGGCCGCGCTAGGCGGCGGCGCGCTCGGCGCTCCGCAGGCTGCGGAGCGCCCAGGCGACGAACAACGCCCCCACCGAGGCGAGCAGGCCGAAGGCCAGCGTCGCCTTGACCGGATCGCCCGCGATGAAGCCGCGCTCGGCCTCGAGCACGACGGTGAGCGGGTTGATCGAGGCCGCCGTGTGCACCCAGCCCGAAAGCAGGGCGAGCGGCACGTACACCGGGGCGAGGAAGAGCGTCAGGAAGACGGGGACCTGCATGATCGGCGCG
>JBJMLJ010000580.1:0-2700 GCA_045805365.1 Thermoleophilaceae bacterium | reverse complement strand
CGCCGACCACCGGCTGGTCCTCGCCGCCGGCACGACCCTCGTAGATCGTGCCGTACTTGTCGACGAGGAAGTTGTAGCCGATGTCGTTCCAGCCGTTGGAGTCGCGGTGGTAGCGGCAGATCGCGAGGACGATCGACGGCGCCTCCTCGCGCGAGTAGTCGTTGGCGCTCACCGTGTGATGGATGAAGGCCGCCTTGACGACGCCGTACTCGGGAGCGTGCCGAGGCTTGCAGTCGTCGGCGCCCCAGTCCTTGCGCGGGACGATCGCGGGCTTGGGCTCCGCGGCCCGCGCGGAGCGGCCGCGGAAGAGCCCGGCGACGGAGGCGACGGCGCTGCTGGCAGCGCGGCGCACGGCGGTGCGGACGCGGTCGGCGGGCGTTGTGGTGCCGAGCACGTTCACGAAGTGGAGGCGCAGGCCCGGCACCGGGCGGCTGAGCCGGTACTGGACCTGGTCCGCCTCCCCGACCCAGACCGGCATCGACAGCCCGTGCACGGCGGGCTCGCCGCGACCGGGGTCGGGCGAGTCGTCGGTGTAGTCGCTGACCGTCACCCAGCGGCTCCAGCGGCCACCGGACAGGCGCGTCCGCAGCGAAACGACCGGCTCCGCGCGGCCCCGCCAGTGCATTCCCACGAGGTTGAAGCGCCTGCCCGGCTGAAGCAACCGCGCCGCGTGCGAGCCCGCCGCGAGCTCGAAGTCGACCGGCTCCGGCCGCCAGTGCGAGGAGGACAGGGCCGGCGCCGCGACCGCCCCCAGGGCGGCCAGGCAGGCAATCGCGGCTGCTGAGGCGAGCAGCTTCACGCCTGGGGAAACACGAGCGCGGAGTCTGCGTTGCGGCGTCGCCGCGGACTCCGGACCTCCCTCCGATGGGTGACGGTCGTCCGTTCGATCACTCCACCGGGTGACGAAGGGGCCGCCCGGCTGGTGTCCACTGGCTTCGGTCTCACAGCTTCCTCCCCTAGCCCCGGCTTTACGAAAGGAGCCATCGCAACCATGACTGACACGATGACATCCGCCAGAGAGCGGATCGGCAAGCTGGACATCGCGATCGCCACGGTGGCCGGCATGCTGGCCGTCGCCTCGGCGCTCGCGGACTATTTCGACGACAAGGTCGACGGCAGCTGGGTGGCCGTGCCGCTGTTCGTCGGCGTCGCGGTCCCGCTGCTGTGGCGTCGCGTGGCGCCGCTCGCCGCGCTCGCGGCGACCCTGGGCGCCCTCCTGCTCCATGTCGCCCTGTTCGGCGACCACGCCGTTCGCTGCGGGGTCGTCTTCCCGGTGGCGCTGCTGCTGGCCTGGCCCTCGTCGAGGAGCTGGTCGCGCGCGCCTCCGGAAGTCGGCTCGGCGTGACCCTGCGGCTGGAGGGCCAGCGCGAGGGTCTTCCGGCGCCGCTGGCGCAAGCGGCGTATCGCGTGGTCCAGGAGGGCCTGACCAACGCGCTTCGCTACGCCGCCGGGGCCGCCGTGACCGTGCTCGTCAGGGGCGAACGCGAGGAGCTCGTCGTCGAGGTCGTGAACTCGCCGGCGGCCGGGGACGCGGCCCTGACCGGCGCCGGCAGCGGACGCGGGCTTGGGGGCCTGCGCGAACGCGTCGGCGCCTTGGGAGGAGCGATCGAGGCCGGGCCGACAGCCGAGGGCGGCTGGCGGCTGGCCGCGCGGCTGCCCCGCCGGGTCGTCCGCGCGGACGAGGAAGCGCACAAGGCTCATTCGCCGGGATGACGACGAGCGCCGGCGGCGATGGATGCCGGCGCTAGGGGATCGCCTCGGGGCCGTTGCCCCGGTTGTCCTCGATGAAGTCCTGGAGCGCGTCCCAGGTGCTCGGCTTGAGGGTCGTGCAGCCCATGAGACGGCCGGTGCCGAGCGGCTGCGGGGCCGCGTTCCAGGCGGTCTCGGCCACCTGGTAGGACATGTTCGACCGCGGCACCAGCAGCAGCTGGTAGCCCTTCTGCTTGTCGTAGAGCGCCTTCAGGTCCGCGCGGGTGCTGCGCGGCAGCGACGGCTTGAACCAGATCACGACCCTGCCGTGCTCCTGCGCGTGGACCACGGTCGTGTCGGGCGGGGCCTTGCCGTACGCGGCGTCGTCCGCCGGGGACTGGTAATGCCGGCCCGCCACCGGCGGGTTGGTCGGGTAGTTCACCTTCTTGTGGATGTCGGTGATGTGGTTGCGGCTCGTCGCGTGGTAGCTCTTGGTCTCGCAGCCCGCCGCCTTGATCGCCGCGGCCAGGTCGGTGTTCTTCACGTCCGGCACGCTGCCGCCACTCGGGAGGATCTTGGCGCTGGCCTTGCCGCCGCCGCCGCTGCCACCGCCCGCGGCGAGCAGCACCACCAGCACGACGAGCGCGACCGCCACGAGCCCGCCGGCGGCGCCATAGCCGATCAGCCGTCGCCGGCGCTCGGCCTCCTTGGCCGCCTTCTCGCGCGCCTCGCGCTCGCGCCGGAGCGCCTCCTTCTGTTGCTTACGGCTCGCCACGGTGCTGAAAGGTAGAGATCAGGCGGATCGGCGAAGCGGGGTCACGCCCTCGAAGCACTCCTGCACGAAGCTCACGATCTCGCCGGTCAGGCGCTCCGGCTGCAACCGCAGCTCGAGGATCGACCCGGCTTCGACCAGACGGGCCCCCGGCAGCTCGCGCACGAGCATGTCGGAGTCGGAGAAGGGGTGCACGGGGTCGCGCGGATGGCCGATGACGAGCGCCTTGTGGCGCATCT
>JBJMLJ010000579.1:0-3610 GCA_045805365.1 Thermoleophilaceae bacterium | reverse complement strand
GTAGCCGTCCAGCCAGTGGCCTACCGACTCGCTCGTCACCTCGGCGTGGAACTGCACGCCCCAGCCGGCCCCGTCCGCGAGCCGGAAGGCCTGGAGGCAGACGGCACTGTCGGCGAGCGCGACGGCCCCCGGCGGCAGGGAAGCCTCGTAGGAGTGCCAGAGGAACCCCTCGAGCTTCTCCGGTAGCGGGCCGAGCAACGCGTCGTCCCGCGCCTCCGCGCGCAGCTCGATCTCACGCCATCCGATCTCGGGCTCCGGGGCGCGGCGCGGCTCCGCGCCGGCCGCCTCGGCCACGAGCTGCGCGCCAAGGCAGACGCCGAGCGTCGGGACCGGCTCCGCCAGCAGCCGCCGGAGGAGCTCCTTCTCGGGAGCGAGCCAGGGGTTCGCCTCCTCCTCGTCCACGTTCATCGCCCCGCCGAAGACCATCGCGGCGCCGAAGCCGTCGAGCGCGGGCGGGGGCGCCTCGCTCGGCACCCACTCGACCAGCTCGTGGCCGAGTCCGGCGGCCGCCTCGCCGAAGACGCCGGGGCCGGCGTCGCGCTGGTGGACGACCGCGAGGACTCTCAGGATTGCGGCGGCGGCTGCTGCGGCGGCACCTGGCGTGGGGCCGTCGGCTGCGCCGGGGGCGTGACCGGCTGCGTAGGCGCCTCCGGTTGCGCGGGGGCCGCCGGTTCTGCGGGGGCCGCCGGCTGCGCTGGCGCCGTGGTCGCCTCCTGGCCCGGCACGGGCTCACCACGGATGCGCTTGAGCTCGAAGTAGATGACCGCGGCGGCCAGCGCCGACAGCGGTCCGATCAGCGTCCTCGTGACGAGGTCGCCGAGCAGCCGGCCGACGAAGTCGCTGAGGATCCCGATGAAGATCGCCTGGACGAGGATCGCCAGGATCGCCTGGATCACGACGAGGCAGACGAGCACTCCGAGGACCGGCCAGCCGGACCCCTTGACGAGCTGCTGGCTGCGCCCGAGGGACTCGAAGGCGCCGGTCCGCTCGAGCACGATCACCGGAGCGATCACCGCCCAGATCGTGATCAGGTAGAGGCCCGGCGCGATCAGGAGGATGAAGCCGATCCCGATGGCGATACCGGCCACGATGCCGGCCACCGCGAGCTTGCCGATGTACGGCGCTGCCGCGCTGACGAGGCTGCCGATGGTGTGGTCGCGCCGGCCGTCGAGGATGTCGCGCGCGGCCTCGACGACCATCCCCTGGAACAGGTAGGTGGCGATCACGCCCAGCACGAACGTGAGCACGAAGCCGAGGAAGAATCCCGAGTCCAGGATGAGCGCGTTCAGGATCGCGATGGGGGCGAACACCACCAGCGCCGCGGGTATGAGCAGCCCGAACTGATCGCGGTAGATGTCGAACACGCGCTGGAGGACGTTCCCGACGTCTAGTCCCTGTCGCATGCCGCGACCGTACCGGGTTCCCAACCCGGGTTCCAATACCCGCAAGAATCAGTGTCATGGCGAAGTCGCTCCGTGGTCAGCTCCTCATCGCGGCGCCGTCGCTGTTCGACTACTTCCGGCGCACCGTGATCCTGGTCATCGAGCACACCGAGGAGGGCGCGATGGGCGTCGTCCTCAACCGGCCGTCGGACACGACGGTGGCCGAGGCGGTGTCCGCGCTGGCGGAGCTGGCGGACCCGGACGAGGTCGTCCGCGTCGGAGGACCCGTGTCGCCCGAGGCAGTCGTCGCCCTCGGAGACTTCGAGGACCCGGACGACGCCGGGACGGGCGTGGTCGGCAGCCTGGGCCTCATCGACCCGGACGCGCCGGATCCCGCGCTCCGCCGGCTGCGGGTCTACGCGGGCTATGCCGGCTGGGGCCCGGGTCAGCTCGACGGCGAGATCGAGGAGGGCGCCTGGATCGTCGACTCGGCGGATCCGGAGGACCCGTTCAAGGACGGGGACCTCTGGGCGGAGGCCCTCCAGCGCAAGGGCGGCGCCTATTCGCTGCTCGCGACCATGCCCTCGGACCCCTCGCTGAACTAGGCTCGCTCCAGCAGGAAGCGGAGAGGGGAGATTGCGATGTTCAAAGCGATAGTGGTCGGCACCGATGGCTCGCCTACGGCGACCGAGGCGGTCAAGCGGGCCGCGGGACTCGCGGCGGGTTGGGGCGCCGAGCTCCATGTCGTGAGCGCCCACGTCCCGGCGAAGGCGAAGGTCTCGGTCGGGAGCGCCTCGGTCCCGGAGGCGGCGTCGTGGAAGCCGGATCCCGGCTTCAAGGTCGATGCGGTGCTCGACAAGGCTACGACGGTGGCCAAGGATGGCGGCGTGGAGGTCAAGGTGCACGCGCCGAAGGGCGATCCCGCAGACGCGCTGATGGAGGTCGCGAAGCGCGAGGGGGCAGACCTGATCGTCGTCGGCAACCGCGGCATGACCGGCGCCCGGCGGCTGCTCGGGAGCGTCCCGAACAAGGTCACGCACCACGCCAGCTGCAGCGTGCTGGTGGTCAACACCTCCTAGTGGCCGAGGTCCGACTCGAGCGGGAGGGCGGCGTCGCCGTCCTCACGTTGGACGCGCCCGAGCGGCGCAACGCGCTGACGGCCGGCATGAGCGCCGAGCTCGTGGCGGCCTGCGAGGAGGCCGACGCCGACCCCGAGGTCGGCGCCGTGGTCGTCCGCGGCGAGGGCGGCTTCTTCTGCGCCGGCGGCGACCGCGCCACGCTTGCCGCCGCGGGGCGGGATCCCGCCGCCCCTGAGACCTTCGCCGGCCTCGGCGCCGTCTACCGCGCCTTCCAGCGAGTCGGCGAGCTCGAGCCGCCGACGGTCGCGGCCATCCGCGGCGGCGCCGTGGGCGCCGGGCTCAACCTGGCGCTCGCCACGGACCTGCGGATCGTCGCCCGCGACGCCGCGCTCGTCTCCGGCTTCCTGCCGATCGGCATCCACCCCGGCGGCGGTCACGGCGCCCTCCTCGGCCGGACGGGATCGCGCGAGGCCAGCGCCGCGCTGGCGCTCTTCGGCGAGCGGATCGACGGCGCCCGGGCCGCCGAGCTCGGCCTCGCGTGGGCTGCGCTCGACGACGAGGAGGTCGAGCCGGCGGCGCTCGAGCTGGCCGGCCGGGCGGCGGCCGACCCGGAGCTCGCCCGTCGCACCGCGCGCTCGCTGCGCACCGAGCTGGGGCCGCCGGCACTGCCCTGGGCGGCGGGGCTCGAGCTCGAGCGCGCGTCGCAGATGTGGTCGATGCGGCGGAAGGAGCTGTCCGGTGGCGACGACTGACGCGCTCCGCGACAGGCGCGAGCGGATCGTGCGCGAGCACATGGAGTCGGAGAACCGGCTCGAGTTCGACGTGACCATGGAGACCTTCGACCACCCCCGTTACGAGCTGATCGGCAGCGGCGACGTCTACGACGGCGAGGAGGAGGTCTGGGCCTACTTCCGCGAGGGCCGCGCCGCCTTCCCCGACCAGCGCAACGAGCCGATCGCCCTCCACCACGCCGACGACGCGGTGATCGTGGAGTTCTGGCTGCGCGGTACCCACGAGGGGAGCTTCCGCGGCCTGCCGGCCACCGGCCGCTCGTTCGAGTGCCGCATGACCGCCTTCTTCCTGTTCGAGGAGGACAGGCTCGTCGGCGAGCGGGTCTACTTCGACGTCGGCACGATCATGCGCCAGCTG
>JBJMLJ010000578.1:0-14203 GCA_045805365.1 Thermoleophilaceae bacterium | reverse complement strand
TGCTGTACCAGGCACTGGTACCTCCTATGTCGCTGACCGCCTACGAGGTGAGCTGACGGGCTCGCGCCTGGACCTGCGCTATGCCACGCACCGGTGGCAATTCGCCCCCTGGCCAATGCTCCGGCCTATTTGGGTCCCCCGTTCTCCGTCACATGGCGACGAAGACTCGGCGTATGTGCCGCGGAACAAAATAGCGGCTTTTGCGGCGGAAAGTCGAGCCCCTCCCCATAACGGGTGTCAACTAGCCGACCCAGGCGGGGTATTCGAGCTCACCGGATGGGCGGGGGCTCAGTCCTCGCCGACGTCCACGAGGCCCTCCCGCGTGGCCCAGAGGGCGGCCTGGGTGCGCGAGCTGAGTCCCAGCTTGCGCAGGATGTGGGAGACGTGGGTCCGGGCGGTGCGTTCGCTTATTCGCAGCTCGGCGGCGATCTCCTTGTTGGCCTTGCCGGCGCCGACGAGCGCGAGCACCTCGAGCTCGCGCGCGGTGAGCTCCGCCGTCACCTCGTGGCTCGGGCCGACGCGGAGGGAGGACATCAGGCGCCGGGCGACCGCGGGGTCGAGACGGAGCTCCCCTCGGTGGGCGGATCGAACGGCCTCGGCCACCTCATCGGCATCGGAGTCCTTGAGCAGGTAGCCCGAGGCGCCGGCCGCGAGCGCCGCGTCCACCGGCTCCTCGTCCGGGAACGAGGTGAGGGCCACGATCTCCACGTCGTGGTAGCGATCGCGTATCCGCCGGGTCGACTCGATGCCGTCGAGCGGCTCCATCTGGAGATCCATCAGGACCACGTCGGGCCGGCGCCCCGCCGAGTCGAGCTCCTCGAGCAGGTCGAGCGCAGGCAGGCCGCCATCGGCCTCGCCGACGACCTCGAGGTCGGGTTCGCTGTCGAAGAAGCCGAGCAATCCACGTCGCACGACCGAGTGGTCGTCGACTATCAGCACGCGGATCTCGCCGCCGGGCTCAGCCTCCATTGACGCGCCCGAACCGCCCGGTCGGGGCCTCGACCCGGACCACGGTGCCTTCGTCCGGCGAGCTCTCGATCGTCAAGACGCCGCCGATCTCGCCTGCCCGGCTCCGCATCGACTCGAGCCCCAGGTGGCCGGGATGGGCCGCACCGGGATCGAAGCCGCGCCCGTCGTCGCGAATCTCGACGAGCACCGTCTGCGGCCGCCCCTCGACGCGCACCCAGGCGCTGTCCGCCTGGGCGTGCTTGACGACGTTCGTCAGCGCCTCGCGCCCGATGGAGAAGAGCTGTGCCTCGGCGCCCGGGGAGAGCGCGAGGCGCGGCGACGGGCCGTCGACGCGGACGACAAGTCCGCCCTGATCGTTGAGTTTGGAGGCGTAGCGGGAAAGGGCGCTGACCAGTCCGTCGTCGAGCGCGTCCCGTCGCAGCTCGAAGATCAGCTCGCGCATCTCGGCCTGCGCATTTCGGGTCAGGTCCCCGATCGCGCTCAGATCTCGCGCGAGCGGCTCCGACTCGGTGACGCCCGACTCGTGCATCGCCTTCTGGGCCGTCCGCGTGTGAAGCGCCGTCGAGAACAGCGCCTGGGAGACGGAATCGTGCAGGTCGCGTGCGATCCGGTGCCGCTCCTCCAGCGCCCGCTCGCCCTCGCGGCGCTTGGCGTCCGCCAGCTCGGCCGCGGAGCGCTCGCGCTCGCTCACGATCGCGCTGAGGAGCAGGGTCGTGAGCGCCACGAAGGCAATGAAGACCTGCGTGCTCAAGGCCCGGTGGTCGATCGGCTGGTTCGAGAACGGCCCCACCTGGTTGGCGGTGACCGCGATCGCAACGCCTGCCGCCACCACGATCGCCAGCGTCGCTCCCGGCGGACCGAACCGGAATGCCGCCCAGATCAGCGCCGGGAAGATCATGTAGGTCACCGGCTCGTTGGTGGAGACCGCGATCGTGCCGAGCACGGTCACTGCCGCGATCATTAGTCCTCCCTCCCAGCTGCGCAGGCGCCGGAAGGCGGCCACGGGATCGGGTGCCCAGACGAGCAGCAGAGGAAGGACCACGAGCCCGCCGGACGCGTCGCCCAGCCACCACGTACGCCAGAAGGCGAGCGTCTCGGACGCGTGGATGACCCCCCCGGCCCAAATCGAGAGCGTTCCGACCATGGCGCTGATGCCGGTGGCGACCACGATCGCGAAGACCATGCCGACCACCTGCTCGATGCGGTCGAGGCCGGCGCGCGGCCCGATCAGCCGTCTCAGCAGCCAGGCGCCGAAGACGATCTCGGCCATGTTGCCGGCCTGCTGCCCCATCAGACTGCCAAGCGGCAGGCCGTGGTGGCCCGATAGGAGCTCGGCGTTGATGACCGACTCGGCGAGGAAGACGCCGGGCCACCAGCGGAGCCCCCAGAGGTAGAGCACCGCCATGCCGAATCCGGCGGGAGGCCAGATCGCAGACACGGACGCCGTGTAGCGAAGCGTCTGGCCGAGCTTGGCCGTCCCGTAGTAGCAGGCGGCGACGGCCAGCACGCCCCCGAGATAGCGCAGCGGCCGTGATTTCAGCGCGACAGTGAGCAACCGGCGGGGCGCCAGGGGCACAACGGGAAGGCGCACTTCGAAGCTCAAATGGCCCCCTCCTCCGTGAGGGCGTTAACGCAAGCGAGTCCACGTTACCGCGCCGGGGGGACCTGAGACAAATGACGTACTCCGGTCGTACGCAAATGTCGCTCCGCCGGCGGGCCATCTGCTCGATGCGCCGGCGAAGCAGGGCGAGCATGCTTTCCTCAACAGAACTGCTGACGGCTCGAAAGGATCGAGGGCCCCCCAATATGAGCCGGAATGCTGCGCGAGACGCGCAGCCAAGACTGAAGCTGGCCGCCGCCGGAGCGCTCGGCGTGGCGCTGTGCGCGCTGGCGGTGGCGATCACGCTGTCGGGTCCGACGGCGTCGAACGCGGGCCTCGCGGCCGTCGCCCGGGCGCTCATGGTGGGCGTTCCCGTTGCCGTCGGCCTATACGCCTGGCACGAGCGACCCGATGAGCGCTTCGGGCCGCTGCTGGTCGCGCTCGGCTTCGGCTTGTTCCTCACCACACTGGCGGAGTCGGGGAACGAGGTCGTCTACAGCATCGGCCGCGCGTCCGGTTGGCTGGTCGAGCTCGGGCTCGTCTACCTCATCCTCGCGTTCCCGTCGGGTCGGCTCACGGGGCGGGCGGATCGCGCCCTGATCTGGGCGGCGGCGCTGCTCGTGGCGACGCTCTACCTGCCCACCGTGGCGATCGCCGACAGCTACCAGGTCCCGAGCCCGTACACCGGCTGCCATGCGGCCTGCCCCGGCAACGCCTTCTTCGTCCTCGGCTCGGAGCCGTCCTTGGTCGACTCCTTCGTCGTCCCGGTTCGGGAAGTCCTCACCGCACTCCTCTTCCTGGCCGTTACAGCTCGGTTGGTCCAGCGCTTCCGCACCTCCACCGACCTCATGCGGGAGACGCTGCAGCCGGTTCTGACCGTCGCGGCCGGGCGCTGCGTCGTGCTCGCCGTCGCGCTTGGGGTGAGGGAGGCGAGCCCGAGCTCGGACGCGGCGGACGGGCTGGTGTGGGCGATCGCCCTTGCGGTGCCGCTGATGGCCGGCGCCTTCTTCCTCGGCCTCGTCATGCGGCGCCTGCAGGCGGGGAACGCCCTCCAGAACCTCGCCCTGCGCGTCCGGGCGAACCTCTCGCCGGTCGAGCTGCGGCTGGCGGTCGCCGACGCGCTGGGCGACCCCTCGCTGAGGATCACCTTCCCGAACGGCGGTGGTCGACCGAAGCCGCGACCCGGCCAGGACGTGATCGAGGTGCGCGATCGCGGCCGGCCGGTCGCGGCCATCTTCTATGACGAGGCCCTCAGCGACGAGCGGGCGCTGCTGGAGGCGGTGGCCTCATACACCCTGATCGCCCTGAAGAACCAGCTCCTTGCCGCGAAGGTCGAGTCCTCGCTGGCCGAGGTGCGGGACTCGCGCACCCGCATCCTGGCAAGCGCGGACCGCGAGCGCCGAAGGATCGAGCGCGACCTCCACGACGGCGCCCAGCAGCGGCTCGTGGCGCTTCGGATCCAGCTCGAGCTGGTCGAGGAGCAGATGGAGCGGGACCCGGCCGGAGGGATGGAGAGGCTGCATGGGCTCGGGGAGGACGTGGGCGCGACGCTCGACGAGATCCGCGGGCTGGCACGCGGCGTCTATCCCGCTCTTCTGGAGGACGGGGGGATCGGTAAGGCGCTCCAGGCCGCGGCGCTCAAGACGACGATCGCGGCGCACGTGGAGCCCGACGGCATCGGCCGCTACCCGCAGGCGATCGAGAGCGCGGTCTACTTCTGCTGCCTCGAGGCGATACAGAACGCCTCGAAGCACGCGAGCGGCGCCACGGCGATCACGATCTCGCTGAAGCAGGATCGGGCGTTGAGGTTCCAGGTTCGCGACGACGGCGAGGGGTTCGACCACGCTGCTTCCCGGTCGGGAGCGGGGCTCACCAACATGCGCGACCGGCTGGGCGCCATCGGCGGCGAGCTCGACATCCGCTCGAGCAGCGCCGGAACAGTCGTGACCGGCAGCATTCCCCTCCGCCCTGCCGCGAGCAACGGCGGGCGACTCCGGGCCCGCTGGGTCCGAACCTAGCCACGTGTGTCGCTGGAACGCCTATTTCGGCGAGCCGCTGCTGCTCGACGAGCTGCTGTACCGGACGCAGCACGGGCTGATCGACGAGAGCCTTCACTCGCGGATGGGGGCCGAGACGACGAACGGCGACGGCTTCGGGCTCGGCTGGTACGTCGACGGCAAGCGCGACAGCCCCGCTCGCTACCGGAGCATCAACCCGGCCTGGAACGACGCAAATCTGCGCGACCTCGCGGCCCATATCGAGTCGCCGCTCTTCTTCGCTCATATCCGCGCGGCGGTGGGGTCGCCCGTCCAGCAGACCAATTGCCATCCCTTCCGCCATGGGCGCTGGCTGTTCGTCCACAACGGCCTGTTGGGCGGTTTCCACGACGTGCGCCGCGATCTCCTGCTCGCGGTCGATCCATCGCTGTTCGACGGGATCGCCGGCTCGGCCGACTCCGAGCTCCTCTTCTACCTCGCGCTGACCTTCGGGCTCGAGGATGACCCGCTCGGGGCGTTGGAGCGCGCCATCGGGCTGGTGGAGACCGCCGGGGAGTCGCACGGGATCGATCAGCCGTTCCAGGGGACTGTCGGCTTCAGCGACGGCGAGCAGCTCTGGGCCGTGCGCTACTCGAGCAGGCAGGACTCCCGCACACTGTTCGTGTCTCAGGACGTCAGCGCCCTGCGTGAGCTGCACCCCGGCAATCCGCGGCTGCAGGGCCTTTCCGACGAGGTCCGACTGATCGTGTCGGAGCCGCTCGGCGACCTATCGGGCGCTTGGCTCGAAGTGCCCGAGTCCACTGCCCTGGTGGTTCGACATGGCTCCCACGAGCAGCTCGCGTTCCAGCCCCAGCGCCCGTAGGATCGGGCCGCTGGTCGACGATTGGAAACTGCGTCGCGCGGAGGGCGCGGGCCCCTTCACGAGCCGGCTCACCTGGCGGCTCCCCGAGGGCGGCGAAGCGACCTGGGACTCGAGGTCCGCGCGCAAGCGTGGGGTGGTTGCGGTTCGAGAGCACGCTGGCGGACCGGCCACCAAGCTGCCGGCATCCCCCGAGATCGCCCGGCGCCTGCGCCGCATCAACTGGGTAGCCGCCGTCGCCTTCACCGCTGGCGGCTCGCTGTTCGTCGTCGGCGCGGTGGTCGCCCAGATCGGGTCGGGCAGCGCCGCCACGGCAGCTTCGGTCTACTTCGCCGGGGGGCTCTTCTTCAACACGGGCGCCTACGCCTCGCTGCTGGGCGCCATCAACGCGCCGCGGAGCATCGAAACCGGCGGCGCCCTCACCGCGGAGCGCTGGCGTTGGTGGTCCTACGAGCCCGATCGGATCGACTGGCTGAGCACCTTCGTGCTCTTCGTCGGAACGCTCGCGTTCGGCGTGAGCCTCGCCCACTCCTTCTTGGACGGGCTGACCACTCAGCAGGTGAATCGCCTGATCTGGTCGCCCGAGGTAATCGGCTGCGCTCTGTTCCTGATCGCCGGTCATCTCGCCATGACCGAGGTCTGCCATCGGTGCCGCCCCTGCCTGCGACGGCGGGATCTTGCCTGGGCGATCGTCGCGATCAACCAGTTTGGCTCGATCCTGTTCATGATCTCGGCCCTCGCCGCGTTCACGAGGCCCGCGACCTCGAGCGAGATCAGCGTTGGCGCTTCGAACTGGGGCACCCTGACCGGCGCGCTCTGCTTCGCGATCGGCGGCGTGATGCAGGCGTTCGACCGGCCGGCGGCGCCCGGGGGAATGAGCCGTACGGGGAGGCGGCCCTCCCCGGCAATCGACGTGTAGGCCGCCTTGTGTCGGGGCGGGCCTGGGACGACGATTTGTCGGCGTCTGTACTCGGATAGGAGATGAAACCCATGCTGCTCGCGGCCGATTACCCGTTCCTCAACATCCTGTGGACGATGCTTGTCTTCTTCGGATTCATCACCTGGTTCTGGCTCTTGATCAGGGTCTTCGCCGACGTCTTCCGCCGGCACGACATCTCGGGCTGGAAGAAGTTCGCCTGGTCGCTCTTCGTGATCTTTGTGCCTCTGCTCGGAGTGCTCTGCTACCTGATCGCGAATGGCGCCGAGATGGGTCAGCGCGACGTCGAGGCGGCTCGGCAGAGCCAGGCTCAGATGGACGACTACGTCCGCTCGGTCTCGCACGGAAACGGCGGCCCGGCCGCGGAGATCGAGAAGGCGCAGAAGCTGCTCGACAGCGGCACCATCAGCCAGGCCGAGTTCGATTCGATCAAGTCGAAGGCCGTCGCTCCCGCCTAGCTAAGACGCTCGACCCGCTCGGCGATAGGCGGATGGTCGGCCATGAGGCGGCCGAGCCTGCCGTCGGGCGGCGCCTCCTGTCCGGCGACCGCGTCGAGGGACGCGGCGAGCTGGGGGCCATAGCCCCAGCTCGCCGCCGCCGCGTCGGCGCTGAACTCCGACACTCGCGCCGCGCGCCTCGAGAGCAGCTCGCCGAGGTAGAAGAGCCACATCACGACGATCTGCCAGAGCAGGATCACGACGACCAGTGGGACGGCGAGGAGCCGTCCCAGGCTCCCGAACCGCGCGCCCACGGCCGCCACCGTGCGGCGCAGCACTCGGTAGACGGCCCCGAGCGCGACCCCGGGGAGGCTCAGCCACCAGACGACGGACGTGAGCACGGGGTGGAGCCCCCGGTGGTGACCGAGCTCGTGAGCGAGGATCGCCTCGAGCTCCTCATCCGGAAGCCTGAGCGCGCGGGTGGTGACGAAAAGGAGGTGGCCCCCGCCGGCGGCGGCGTTGACCTCGTGCGCGTCCTGAACCCTGACGAGCAGGCGACCCGGGTCGATACCGGCACGGCCGCCGGCATGGTCGAGCAGCTTGTCGAGCCGGGTCGCCTCCGCCTCCGTGGGAAGGCGGGCCGCGCCGGAGACGGCCCTGGCCACCAGGAGCTCGAAGCGGGGCACGAGGAGCAGGGCCGCACCGCCCAGTGCGGTCGCTGCGGCGACCACGGCAAAGCCCAGCGGCTGATGGAAGACGAGGCCGAGAGCGCTCACCGGTGCGGCGACCCGAGCCATGCCGAAGCCCACGAACAGGACGACCGGCAGGGCCAGCGCCAGGCTCGTGCGATCTGGCCGGCGGCTCACCCCGCGGTTGCCGGCGCCCCGCTCATCACGCGCCCCTTCTCGCGCTCGAACTCGGCCGCGTCGATGACGCCCTGGTCGCGGAGCTTGCCGAGTCGCTCGAGCTGCGCGATGCGGTCGTCGTCGGAGCTCCCGGCGACGGCCTTGCGGCCCGTCAGGCCCGAGAACCACGCCCTCATCCGCCTCGTCGACTCCTGGCGGCTCGCGTTGGGGTATTCGCGCTCGGTCTGACGCCGCAGGACCTCCATGCCGACGATCAGCAGGGCGATCAGGAGCAGCATCGTGAGGAAGTGGCGGGTGGCCGGCGTCGGCCCCCACGCGATCACGAGCAGGACGATGAGGGCGAGACCACCGTAGGCGAAGCCCGGCTCCCGCAGCCATGGGGCGAGGACTGCGCGGGTGGACACGGCGAGGCGGGTGGGGCCCGCAAGCCAGGCCGCGAACACCGTCACGACGCCGTAGGCGATCGTCGCCGACGCCGCCTCGACCAGCAACGAGGTGCCGATCGTCCAGGTGTGATCGATCGCCGGCCTGACCGATTCGGTCGTGGCCAGCGCGCCGACGACGGCGCCTCCGGCGATCCCTCGGGCAACCAGGGCCCCCGCGCCGGCCAGCACCAATCCGAAGCCGGCGGCCCGCAACGCCTCGCGCCGCCAGCCCCTGGCCAGGTAGATCGCCAGGGCAAACAGGCCGAGCGCGAGGACCACCAGCGCGATCGCGAGCGTCCTCATGAAGCGGACGAGGTCTTGCGCGAACGCGAGCTGGTTCGACCGCAGGATGGTGATTTCGGCGGCGCCCGCGGGGAGCTTGTTGCTCAGGCCGCCGAGCCGCTCGGTCTGGCCCAGCAACGCCTGCAGGTCCAGGGTGACGTTGCCGCCCGACGTCGACAGGGCCTTGTTGTTCTTGTCTTCGACGACGGCGAGCAACAGCTTGTGCGCCCGGCGGTTGGCCTGTTCCCACGCCTTCTGGGTGCGCGGGCGCTCGAGCAGAGCGTTCGCGCCCTGCTGCGCCACGCCCCTGAGGCCGCCGGCGGCCGGGCCCGCCAGCGGCTGAAAGCGGGGCGGCAGCGCCTGGCGCAGCTGGCCGGCTACGTCGACGTTGTTGTAGAGCTGGTCGACGAGGAAGATCGAGACCTGCTCTCGGATCGCGTCGTCCTCGAGCAGCTTGGTGCTCGTGTCTGTCCAGTTGCCTGTGTCGAGTAGCTGGCGGTTCGCCCAGAGGGCGAAGTTCGCCAGGAACGCGAGCAGTGTCGCGACGACGATCAGCGTCAGCGCCAGCTTGCGATGCGCACGCTGCAGAGCGGCTGCGGCCATTGTGCGTAGCGAACCCCGCCGACCCCCGTCGCCGCAATGGCGCGCGCAGGTGTTCTAGGGAGAGGCCTGCCCCACCGACTCGGTGTCGGCGAGGTACAGCAGCGTCGCCTTGACCCGCTTGCTGACGTCGTCTGCCACGGCGAGCCCGAGCTTCATGAAGATCGAGTTGATGTGCTTCTCGACGGCCCGCTTGGTCAGGACGAGCGACTCGGCGATCGCCGTGTTGCTCTTGCCCTGGGCGATCTCCGCGAGGACCTCGCGCTCGCGCGGCGTGAGCTCGGACAGCGCCGAGTGCTCGGCGCGGGCCTTGGCGGCGACGAGCACCTCGACGATCTTCGGATCGATGACCGAGCCGCCCTGCGCGACGGCGTCGATCGCCGAGACGAGCTCGCCACGGTTGTGCACCCGCTCCTTGAGCAGATACCCGCGGCGGTCGGAGCCGAACTCCAGCAAGGTCAGGACATAGGCCGGCTCGGAGTACTGGCTCAGTACCACCACGCCGATCTCGGGATGGCTCTCGCGCAGGCGATTAGCCAGCTGGATGCCCTCGTCTCTGTTCGAGGGCGGCATCCGGATGTCGGTGAGGACCACGTCGGGGCTGTCGCCGTCGATTGCCTCCAGCAGCGAGTCGAGGTCGGCGCAGGCCGCGACCACCTCGACGGCCGGGGAGGAGCCGAGCAGCTGCTGCAAGCCCTGGCGGACGATCAGGCTGTCGTCCCCTAGGACGACGCGAATGGCCACGCCTTGACGATAACGAGGGTCTCGTCGCCGGTCACGTCGAAGCCCGGTGGGCGCCCCAGAGGCTCTGCAGCAGGCGCGGCCCGAAGTCCTGCTTGCGCACCAGGGCCGCAGCTCCGCACGAGCCGGCCGCGACCGAAACCTGCTCCGGGTCCTCGATCGAGATCAGCACCACGACGACATCCGGGTGTCCCGCGCTTATCCGCTCCGCGGTCTCTGCGCCGTCCATACCCGGCATCCGCACGTCTACGAGCACCAGCTGGGGATCGAGCGCGTCGACGATCGCGAGCGCCTCCTCGCCAGAGGATGCCTCGCCGACCGCCTCGAAGCCCGGGGTCGCCTCGATGACCTCGCGGGCCGCACCGCGGAAGAACGGCTGGTCGTCCACGGTCACGACGCCCACGTCCACGTCAGATCCCGGTCTGGGCCTTCACCCTCCCGGCGGCCACAGCGTCCAGGAGCGCTTGATGGTCGCGCTCGTTCTGGTCCGCGTAGCGTTCCGAGAAATCGGCTATCGCGTGGTCGAAGCGGTCGCCCCGGCCGAGGTAGGACGCGATCGCCACCCGGTCGCCCGAGCGTGCGTGTCCCCGGGCGAGGGTCCCGCCGCAGAGGCGGCCGTAGAGCTCGAGCGCGGTGGCGTCCATCGCCTCGACCTCGGCCGACGCCTTCCAGTCCCAGAGCTGGCGGATGTAGAAGTCCCGCTCCTGGTCGTCCAGGCCGATCGTGCGGATCCAGCCGAGCATGATGTCGCCGGTGGCCTGCATCAGCCGCTGTCCCTCGACCACGCGCTGCCCCTGGTTCTTGAAGGCGCTGCGCTGCGCGAACGGCAGGAGCACCGACCGCTGCGCCTCCTTGACCTGAAGGAACAGCGGGTCGTCGCCGTCGCGGCCGAGCAGCAGCACGATCCAGGCCCGGGTACCCACGCTTCCGACGCCGACGACCTTGAAGGCCACGTCCACGTACCGGTAGCCGTCCAGGAGGCGGCGCAGCTCCCCGCTGAGCGTGGTCCGGTAGCCGCGCAGCAGCTCGCGGATCCGTTCGTCCACGGTCGCGCGGTCGCCGAGGCCGTGGTCCTCCGCGACCTGCGAGATTGGGACGATCAGCGGCGGGTCGCTGATCAGCCGCCGCTCGCCGTCGACGACCTCCGTGAGCTTTGAGAGGGCGCGCAGGCTGTCCTTACGCAGCGCCTTGTCGCGGTTGTGCCGGAGCTGCTTGAGCGCGCTGGGGTCCAGCCGGCTCCTGACCTCGGCGTAGACGCTCTCGAAGTCGACCCGGGAGTACCAGACGTCCAGGTTCCGCATGCCCGCCAGCGTCCGCATCGCCTCGCGGTAGAAGCCGACCGTCCCGGTCACGATCCGGCGCCGTTCCCCCTCGTCGAAGCCGCTCTCGCGTCCCGCGACCGCAAGGCTCGCGGCCAGCCGCTTCACGTCCCACTCCCACGGCCCGGGGAGGGCCTCGTCGAAGTCGTTCAGGTCGAACACCAGGCGGCGATCCGGCGCCGCGAAGCCGCCGAAGTTCGACAGGTGGGCGTCGCCGCACAGCTGAACCGTGATGCCGGAGCTCGGCGTCTCCGCCAGGTCGGCCGCCATCACGTAGGCGGCGCCGCGGAAGAAGGCGAACGCCGACGCCGCCATTCGCCCGTGGCGGATGGGGACCAGGCTCTGGTCGCGAGTCGCCGCCTGCTCCTCGAGCAGGGCAATGGGGTCGGGTCGGTCGGGTGCGGGCGCCCAGTCGCCATGGCTCCCACGCCGCACCTCGCTCCGGGCGGTCTTCCCCGAAGTGGCCCGCTCGGCGATGGTCGCGCTCACCCGTCGAAGCATTGCGGCCCGGGGCTCTCGGGGGCAATGGTGCGCCCACCCGTGCTCCCGTCGTGCGCGCCTCATTGCGGGGGCTCCCGGGAGGCCGGAGCATGGGGCCGCGATCAACGGCAGAAGCAGAACGTCACCGTCGTACGCGGCGCTCGAGCGCGTTCGTCGTGACCTGCGCCAGCGCGGTTCCCATCAGCGCGCCGGCGAGGACGTCGCCGGGGTAGTGAACGCCGGTGTGGACGCGAGAGTAGGCGACGAGCGCGGCAAGGGCACGCAACGGGATCGCCGCTCGCGGCATCGCCTGGCCGACCCCGGTGGCGAAGGCGAACGCGCCGGCGGAGTGCCCGGACGGGAACGACCTGGAGCTCGGCATGGGCACCTGGCGGGCCAGTGGAACGTCCTGCGCGACACGATCCGGCCGCCGGCGCCGCCACAGCGGCTTGACGGCGAGGTTGACGGTCGTGGCGGTGACCGCCAGCGATCCAAGTCCCAGCCCCGCCGCCCGGCGCCCGGGCCGCCCACCGCCGAGCGCGAGCGCTGCGGCCGAGGCCAGCGAGAGCCGCGAGTAATCGGCCGCCCGCGAGAGCCGGCTCATGGCGGCGTCGAGCGCGGGTGTGGGCGTGCGGGCCACCGCCGCGTAGACGGCGAGGTCCAGGCGCTCTGCGTCCTCGGCGAGACCCAACGCAGGTCGATCCTATGAGGAGCCGGCAAGTCGCGGCCGCCGTCTCGCTGCTCGCCGCTGCGACCGCCGTAGTCGTCGGCATCGTGCTCGCGATCGACGAGTTCCCACGGGGACTCTGGATCCTCGCGTGCGTGCTGATCGCGGGCTCGGCCGCCTGGTACGGCGTCCTCCGGCGCCGGGTCGCGCGAGCCGCCGGCCTGACGATCGCGGCTGTGGCGGCCTGCGCGGCCGTGGTCCTGCTGGTGACCGGGGGGCCGCTGATCCTCCAGGTGATCTGCGTGGCGGGAGTCGTCGTGTCCGTGGCGGCGGCGAAGGCGGCGATCGCGATCCACGTGGCCCTGCCGCCGGCGCCGCCTCCGCGGCGGCCCGTCCTCTTCTTCAACCCGCGTTCCGGCGGCGGCAAGGCCGAACGCTTCTCGCTGCCCGACGAGGCGCGCGCACGCGGCATCGAGCCGGTCGAGTTGACTCCCGGGAGAGACCTGGAGACGCTCGTTCGCGACGCCGTGGCCGGCGGCGCCGACGCGCTGGCGATGGCGGGCGGCGACGGCTCGCAGGCGGTCGTGGCCGCCATCGCGGCCGAGCGGGGACTCCCGTACGCGTGCATCCCGGCGGGGACGCGCAACCACTTCGCGCTCGACCTGGGGGTCGACCGCGAGGACGTGGTCGGCGCCCTCGACGCGTTCGTCGACGGCGGCGAGCGCCGTGTCGACCTCGCGGAGGTGAACGGACGCGTCTTCGTCAACAACGTCTCGCTCGGGCTGTACGCGGAGGCCGTGCAGCGACCCGGCTACCGCGAGGCCAAGCTGCGCACGCTCCTCGACACCGCGCCCGACGTCCTCGGGCCGGGCCCGGAGGCGCTCGACCTCGGCTGGACCGGGCCGGGCGGCCACCAGCACCAGGCGGGCGCGGCGATCCTCGTCTCCAACAACCGCTACCGGCTGGGCCGTGCGGTTGGCTCGGGCACGCGCCCCCGGATCGACGACGGCATGCTCGGCATCACCGTCGCCGGCCCGCCGTCCGACCGTGGCGAGCGCGCCCGCAAGCCACCGCGACCCTGGCGCGAGTGGAGCGCGCCGGAGTTCGAGGTGGAGTCGGACCATCCGGTCCCGGCAGGGGTGGACGGGGAGGCGCTGAAGCTCGATCCGCCGCTCCGGTTCCGAATTCGGCCGGGCGTCCTCAGCGTCCGGATTGCCCGCCGGCATCCCGGTGCCTCACCCTCGGCGTTTGCGCCCGAGGGAGTGGGCGAGGGAGTGGTCGTGCTGGCCCGGCTGGCGGCTGGCCGTGGAGACCTGGAGCCCGCGACAAAGGAGGCCTGATGGACCTGCTCGAGATCACCGAGAAAGAGAGGGTTGGCCGCGAGGAGGCTGCCGCGCGCCTGCGGGCGCTGGCGACCGCCCTCGCGCGCAAGAACGAGGTCGAGTACGAGCGAGGGGACCTGAAGTTCAAGGTCAACGTCCCGGACGAGATCGACTTCAAGATCGAGATCGAGGTACAGGACGACGAGTGGGAGCTGGAGGTCGAGATGAAGTGGGGTCGGAAGCGCCGCGGTGGAGCAAAGCGACGCTGAATCGGCGCATCGAACGAATCTCGCCGCGGCGCCGGCTACTCCCTCGCCGTTCGTGGGGTTCATGATCGCGGGCGGCGTGCGTCAGGGGCGTATGCGCCGGGCCCGCCGCGATGAGTCCTTCGCGGAGGTCGACCGCCGCCTGGTCACGGTCTTCTCGATCGCGGGAGCCCTGCTGACAATGGCGACCCTCGCGGTCGTGGTCGCGAACGCGTGATGGCCCCCCCATTGTCAGCGTCGGGTGGACTTGGGATGGTTGGGACACGACGTGACGGTGCCCGTGGTCGGTAGCGGTCTCAACCTGGCGCGGAGGGCCACCTCCGCGGCCGCGGACGTGGCCGGCCGGGCCGCGCTCGCCGGACTGGACGCGCTGCTCGACTCGGAGTTCACGGACGAGGCCGTCAAGCGCGTCCTCGCGAGCCCGGTGGCCGACCGC
>JBJMLJ010000577.1:0-6352 GCA_045805365.1 Thermoleophilaceae bacterium | reverse complement strand
CGACGACCTGAAGGGCTGGACCAAGGTCTCGACGCGAACCAAGGTCAAGGAGACGACCAGGATCCCGCTCGACACGGCCGGCCGGCGGTTCCGCTACTACCTGATCTGGATCGTCTCGCTCCCGCCGGGCAACCGCGCGGACATCCGCGAGCTCAGCCTCCGGCGCTAGAACCGGTAGCGGCGCTCGCGCTCGTGGCGCTCGAGGGCCAGCGCCAGGAGCCGCTCGAGCAGCTCGACGTAGGGGACGCCGCTGGCGTCGAAGAGCTTGGCGTAGACGCTCGTGCTCGTGAAGCCCGGAATCGTGTTGAGCTCGTTGACGAGCACCCGCGCCTCGCCGCCCGGGTCTTCGACGAAGAAGTCCACCCGCGCCATCCCGGCGCAGTCGACCTGGCGGAAGACCTCGATCGCCAGCTCGCGCACGCGTTCGAGCGCCGCCCCGGGCAGGCGGGCCGGCACCCGGAGGTCCATGCCGCCCGGCTCGTACTTGGCCTCGTAGTCGTACCAGTCGGCGTTCACGACGATCTCGCCCGGCTGCGACGCCAGCGGGTCGGAGTTGCCGAGCACCGAGCACTCGACCTCCATCCCGTCGGCGAAAGCCTCGACGATCGCCAGCGGGTCGTGCTCGAAGGCGGCCGCCAGGGCCCCGGGCAGCTCGTCGGCGCTCGTCACCTTGGAGATGCCGACCGAGGACCCCAGGCGGGCGGGCTTGACGAAGACCGGCAGCCCCAGGCGCGCGAGCTCGGCGGAGTCGTCGCCCTCACGGGCCGCGGCCCAGTCGACCTGCGGGAGGCCGGCGCGCGCCATCAGCTCCTTGAACAGGACCTTGTCCATCGAGACCGCCGACGCCATCACGCCGGCGCCGACGTAGGGCAGGTCGAGCACCTCGAGCAGCCCCTGGACCACGCCGTCCTCGCCGTAGGGGCCGTGGAGCACCGGGAAGGCCACGTCCGCCGCCAGCAGCCCGCGGCCCGGCTCGAGCGAGACGTCCGAGCCGTCGCAGCTCCAGACCCCGTCGCGCGAGATGCGAACGTCGATCGGCTCGTGGCCGCCCTCGGCGAGCCCGGCGCGGACCGCCTCGGCGGACGCGAGCGAGATGTCGTGCTCGCTCGAGCGCCCGCCCGCGAGTACGGCCACCCTCATGGAGTGGGCTGCGGCGAACCGGTCGGCGGCGTCGGGGCCGGTGAGGCCTGCTTGAACTTGCCCACGACGATCGTCACGGAGTCGCCCTTCGTCGCCTCGCCGCCGCCGCCGGGATGCTGGCTCAAGACCTTTCCGTCCTGCGTCTGGTCGGTGACCGTCTTCGAGCGTGTGACCGGCGTCAGGTTGGCGTCGCGCAGCTGGCGCTCGGCCGCCGCGGCGGTCAGGCCCACCACGTCCGGGATCGTGACCTTCGGCTTGGCCTTCGCCACGGTGATCGTCACGCGCGTGCCCTTGTCGACGTGGCTGCCGCCCGTCGGATCCTGCGATAGCACCTGGTCGGGCGTCTTGTCCGATTCCTGCTCCTGCACCGTCACCCCGAGGCCGGCGTCGTCGAGCTGCTTCTGGGCCGAGTCGCGGTCGAGCCCGACCACCTCCGGCACCGTCACCTTGGACGGACCCGAGCTCACGAACAGGCGGACGCGCGTGTCGCGGGTGACCAGGGTGCCCTCCCTGGGCACGGTCCTGATCGCAAAGCCGTCCCTGATCTTGTCGGAGTGCTCCTGGTCCAGCGTGACCTTCAGGTGCGCCTTGTTGAGGTCATGCACGGCCTGCGCCTGAGGCAGGTTCGCCACCGACGGCACGCGGACGTTCCCCGGCCCGTTTGAGACGAACAGGGTCACCGTGGAGTCCTTGTCGGCCTGGGCGCCGCCGTTCGGGTCCTGGTCGACCACGGTGTCGAGATCGGCCGTGCTGCGCACTCGGCTCTCCTTGACCTTGAAGCCGGCCCGCTCGAGCGAGGCGCGCGCCTGGATCACCTGCTTGCCGACGACGTGGGGCACCTCGACCTTCTTGGCGCTCAGCAGTCCGGCGAGGGCGAGGTAGGCGAGCAGCCCGGCCAGCGCCAGCGTCATCAGTCCGATCGCGAACGTCGGCCAGCGGCGCCGGCGGCGCTCTCCCTCCTCCGGCGCTGGCGGCGGCGGCATGTCGCCGTCGACGGGCTGGGCGACCGCGGCCTCCGCTTCCTCGACCGGCGGCGGCAGCGGAACCGGCATGAAGGCGGCGGTGTCCTGGCCGTTGCCGGCCTCGAGCTGGGCGCGGGTGGCGTCGAGGGCGGCGGCGAACTCATCGGCGCTCTGCCAGCGGTGCGCCGGGTCCTTGGCGAGAGCGGCCATCACCACCGCCTCGAGCGCCGGGCTCACGTCGGGTCGGAACTGGGAGAGCGGCGGCGGCGGCTCGGACAAGTGCTTGAGGGCCACCGAGACGGCGCTGTCGCCCTCGAACGGCAGCCGGCCCGCCAGCATCTCGTAGAGCATCACGCCGATCGAGTAGAGATCGGAGGCGGCCGTGACGGCGTGGCCCTCGGCCTGCTCGGGCGAGAGGTACTGGGCCGTGCCCATGATCGAGCCGGTCTCGGTCATCTCGGAGGCGCCCGCCCTGGCGATGCCGAAGTCCGTGACCTTGGCGTGGCCGGCCTCGTCCACGATCACGTTGTGGGGCTTGAAGTCGCGGTGGATCACGCCGTGGCGATGGGCGAAGCCCGCGGCGGTGAGGATCTGGATGCCGAGGTCGATGACGGTCTCCTGCGCCAGCGGCGCCTCGCTCGCGGCGATCTCCTTGAGCGTCCGCCCCGGGAGGTGCTCCATCGCTATGTAGTAGGTGCCCTCGTGCTCGCCGCGGTCGAAGACGCCGACCACGTTGGGGTGCTGGAGCCCGGCGGCCGAGCTGGCCTCGCGCCTGAAGCGCTCGACGAACTCCTGGTCCTGGGCGAAGCGGCGGTGGAGCACCTTCAGGGCGACCTCGCGGCCGAGATGCGTGTCCTCGGCGAGGTAGACGTCGGCCATCCCGCCGGAGCCGATCCTCTGGACGATCTTGTAGCGGCCGTCGACCAGCGTCGGGTCGGCGAGCTCGGTCACTTCTCCCCCAGGAGCACCTGGAGCACCTGCTTGGCCATCGGCGCGGCCACCGTGCCGCCCTGGCCGGAGGTCCGCTCCACCGTCACGGCGATGGCCATGCGCGGGTTGGCGATCGGGGCGAAGGCGATGAACCAGGCCTGGTTGGCCGTGCCGTTCGCGACCTCGGCCGTACCGGTCTTGCCCGCGACCTTGATGCCGGACAGCGCGGCGGCCGTACCGGTGCCCTCCTCGACGACCTTCCCCATCATCTGAGCGAGCTCGTCGGCGGCCTTCTTCGACATCACCTGGGATTCGAGATCGGGCTCGATCCTCCGCTTGACCCGTCCGTCCTTGCGCACGATCCGGTCGACGAGCCGCGGCTTGATCAGCTTGCCGCCGTTGGCCACCGCAGAGGCGACCTCGGCCATCTGCATCGGCGTCACCTGCAGGCGCTCCTGGCCGATGGCAACGCGGCCGATGTCCACCGCATCCCCCTCGTTCAGGAGCCTCCCGCCGCTGAAGACCCCGCTCGCGTCCATCTGCGGCGCCGGGTAGTCGAGCTGCGGGTTGGCGTTGAACCCGAAGCGCTGCATGTACTTGTACATCGTGCTCTTGCCGAGGCTCTCGCCGACCTGGCCCCACACGGTGTTGACCGAATGAGTCAGGGCGTCGGTGAGGCTGATCGGGCCGAAGCTCTGGCCCCCGTCGTTGCTCAGCGGAACGCCTCCGATCGTCTTGGGCGAGTTGCCGTTCACGACCGAGGTAGGCGTGTACTTGCCGCTGTCGAGGGCCGCCGCGGCCGTCACGACCTTGAAGGAAGACCCGGGCGGGTAGCGGCCCTGGGTCGCGCGGTTGAGCAGCGGCGACCCGGATGCCCTGTTGAGCTCCCTGAAGTGGTCGGGGATCTGGTTGGCGTCGTACTCGGGGATCGACACCATCACCCTGACCTTGCCGGTCTGCGGCTCGATGGCCACGATCGAGCCGGGCTGGCCGCCGAGGGCGGCCACCGCCGCGCGCTGCCCGCGCGGGTCGAGGTTGGTGACGACGTCGGCGCCCTCGCGCCTGCGGTTCTCGATCCCCGCCAGCACGGTCTGGAACTCGTCCTCGCGGCCGGCGAGGTCGTCGTCATAGCTCTCCTCGATTCCCGCCCGGCCGCGCGTGATGAAGGAGTAGCCAACCGGGTCCGAGAAGAGTGAGCCGGTGGGATAGAAGCGGGTGTAGGTGCGGTTGTGGCCGCGGCCGCTCGCATGGCTCCTTGCGAGCACGGTGCCGTCGCGCGCCAGGATGAGCCCGCGCGGGACCTTCTGCGCCTCGATCAGGGGCCTGCGGTTGGCCGAGTTGTCCTGGAGCCCCTTGGCGTCGAGCACCGACCAGTAGGACGTGAACGCCACCAGCACGGCGAACATCACGCCGACGAGCACGAAGAGCTGCCCGATCTGCTTGTTCAGACGAGCCCCCCTTGCCGCGCCCGCTCCTCACGGGCGTGGTCGGAGACGATCAGGAGCAGCGCCAGCAGCACCATGTTGGCCACGATCGAGCTGCCGCCGTATGAGACGAAGGGGAGCGTCACGCCCGTGAGCGGGATGACCCGCGTGACGCCGCCCACGATCACGAAGACCTGCAGGCAGAGCACCGCGGTGAGGCCGGCGGCGAGCAGCTTGGAGAAGCCGTCGTTGGCGATCATCGCCGTCTTGAAGCCGCGGGCCGCGAAGAGCAGGTAGACGATGATCAGCGCGCCCGCTCCGAACAGGCCGAGCTCGTTGACGATCACCGCGTAGATCAGGTCCGTGTGGGGCGCGGGCAGGATCGTGCCGCCGCCGGGCAGGTCGAGCAGCGCCTGGCCGAAGCCCTGCCCGAACAGCCCTCCGTCCGCCTGGGCGAAGAGCCCCTGCGCGATCTGGTAGCCCTGGCAGTTGACGAACTCGGTCACCTGGCCGGTGGTCGGGCAGACGCCGCGGTGGGTCGAGAAGGTGTCGAGCCAGGTGAGCACGCGGTCGTGGACGTGTGCGATGTGGGTGGAGAAGTAGACCGCCCCCACGCCGAACATCGACGCCCCCACGCCGACGAGCGGGAGCCTGGCGGTCGCGACGTAGAGCAGGGCGAGGAAGGCGCCGAAGAACATCAGCGAGCTGCCCAGGTCGCGGATGAAGATCAGCATCAGCATCGCGAGGCCCCAGACGAGCAGCAGCGGCCCGAAGTGCTTGAGCGAGGGCCGCTCGCGGATGATCGCCACGAGCGAGACGAAGAAGACGAGGATCGACAGCCCCACGATCGGCCCCGGGTGGCTCAGCCTGATCAGGATCAGCGAGAGCCCGGCCGCGAGGCCGTACTGGACGAGCTGGCTCTGGAGCGAGGGCGGACGCAGCCTGGGCCGCACGAGCACGTCGCCCACCTCGCGCAGGTAGCTCGCGAGGAAGACGATGATCCCGAGCTTGGCGAACTCGGCCGGCTGGAACTTGATCGGGCCGACCTGGATCGCCAGGAAGGCGCCGTTGACCTGCGCGCCGATGCCAGGGAGGCGCGGCAGCATCAGCAGCAGGATGCTTCCCGCGGCGATCGTGTAGCGGTAGCGCTCGAGCGCGTGGTGGTCGCGGAGGAAGACGATCGTGCCGCAGAAGAAGGCGATGCCGACCACGAACCACTGCGCCTGCTCGCGCGCCAGGGTCGGGTCGATCCGGTAGACCTCGACCAGGCCCACGGCGGCGAGCAGGGCCGACAGCGGGAACAGGTAGGGGTCGGCGTCCGGCAGCCGCGTCCTGATGAACATGTGTGCCAGGACGCACAGCCCCAGGAAGAAGACGCCGTAGGTGGCCGTGGCGTTGCTGACGCCCTTGTTCGTGTGCGTGATGAGCACGGCGGCGAAGCCCGCCGAGACCAGCAACGAGACCGGCAGCAGGCCGAACAGCTCCCGCGTGCGGGCGGACATCAGGCCGGGCCGGGATCCAGCTGACCACGCTCCAGCTGGCGGACGAGGTCCTTGGCGTCGTTCTCGGAGCGGAGCTCGTGGTCGAGCACCCGCGTCCGCCTGCGCTTGGGGATCGCGTTGGCCGGAACGCCGCTCGTGTACTGGTCGGTGTAGAGCTTGACGCCGAGCGGCAGGTCGTAGGGGACGCCTCGGTAGAGGGTCACGAGGCCGGCGTTGTTCGTTCCGACGAAGTAGGCCTGCCGGCTCGCGTAGTAGAGCCCTCCCACGACGGCCGCCACCAGCACGAGCCCGATCAGCAGGCTGAGGCCGCGGCGCCCGGCGGGTCGGCGCGGGACCCTGGCGGCTCGCGAGCGGGGCCGGGGGACCGGGCGGGGCCGGGTCGGCTGGACCTCGG
>JBJMLJ010000576.1:0-2207 GCA_045805365.1 Thermoleophilaceae bacterium | reverse complement strand
GCCGACCACCCGGACGTCGCCGCGCACGTCGACCGGCTCCTGAGGCAGGTCTGCCACCTGGCCCGCTCGCTCACCGGCGCCGAGCAGGGGGCCATGGCCCTCCGCGCCACCGACGGCGAGGCCCCGCGCAAGTACTTCAGCCTCGGCCCCGCGTACGCGGAGTGGCAGGACTATCGCCCCGACCCGAGGGGCCTCGGACTGCACGGAATGGAGATCCCGCCCGGCGAGGTGATCCGGCTCACGCAGGAGCAGGTTGAGTCCCATCCGGAGTGGCAGGGCTTCGGCGACCAGGCCGGCATCCACCCGCCCATGCGCGGCTGGCTGGCGACCGCGGTCTGCGGGGAGGGGGGCTACCGCTACGGCCTGCTCCAGCTCTCCGACAAGGCCGCCGGCGGGGACTTCACCGAGGAGGACGAGGTCCGGCTCAGGGAGCTCGCCGAGCTCGTCGGAGCGGCCCTGGACGCCCTCCGTACCAGCCTTTAGGTCTCCCTTAGAGCACGCCCGTAACTTGGCCGCCGTGGCAACCGAGACGCTAGCCGAGCCGGCCCCGGATCCGACCCTGGACTCGCTCCAGCTCCTCCTCGACGGGATCGCCAAGACCCGCCTCCTGACGGCCGAGGAGGAGATCGAGCTGTCCAAGCGGATCGAGCGCGGGGACCTGGCCGCCAAGAACCGGATGATCGAGGCCAACCTGCGCCTGGTGGTGTCGATCGCCAAGCGCTACCGCAACCAGGGCCTGCCCTTCCTCGACCTGATCCAGGAGGGGTCGATCGGCCTGGTGCGCGCGGTGGAGAAGTTCGACTACCGCAAGGGCTTCAAGTTCTCGACCTACGCCACCTGGTGGATCCGCCAGGCGATCTCCCGCGCCATCGCGGACAAGGCGCGGACGATCCGCATCCCGATCCACATCGACAACGTCTTGAAGAAGCTCGACGGCGCCCAGCGGAAGCTGGAGGCCACGGGCGACCGCGACCCGACGGTCGAGGAGATCGCCGCCCTCGCGGGGGTCGATCCGGACGAGGCCGACCTGATCATGCGTGCCTCCCAGGCCCCGGTGTCCCTGGACAAGCCGGTTGGGGATGACACCGACGCCGCCCAGCTCGGCGACCTCATCCCGGACGCCGCGGCAGACTCCCCCTTTGACGTCGCGGCCGAGGGCATGATGCACCGGGGCCTGCGGGAGGCTCTCGAGAACCTCTCCTATCGCGAGCGTCGCATCGTCGAGCTCCGCTGGGGGCTCGGCGGCGAGCAGCCCCGCACGCTCGACGAAGTGGCGCGCGTCTTCGGCGTCACCCGCGAGCGCACGCGCCAGATCGAGGAAGGCGCGATCCGCAAGCTCGCCTCGCTCTCGGAGACGCAGGCGCTTAGAGACGTCGCCTAGGCCGTAGACTGCCGGCCGCCATGTCGGTCGACACGACCAACCTGGGCAAGACGTACGACCCCGCCACCTTCGAGGTGGACGCCGACCGCATCCGCCAGTACGCGGAGGCCGTGCACGAGGAGAACCCGGTCTACCACGACCCGGAGGCCGCCAAGGAGTCCGGCTTCCGCGACCTCGTGGCGCCGCCGATGTTCGCGGTCGTCTACTCGGCGCCGGCCATGGGGCCCGCGATCCTGGAGACGATTGGCGAGGGGCTGGCGCGCATGGTCCACGGGGGCCAGGAGTTCGTCTGGGGCGAGCCGGTCTGCGCCGGCGACACGATCACCACCCAGGCGTCGGTCAAGGAGATCTACGAGAAGGACGGCAAGTCGTTCTACGTGTTCGAGTCGGTGTCGAAGAACCAGGAGGGCGAGGAGACCGTGCGGGCCACCTGGACCAACATCGTGCGATGAAGGCCGGCGACTCGATACCGGAGCTCAGGGTCACGCCCGACGCCGGCCTCACGCAGCGCTACAAGGACGCGTCCGGCGACCCCAACCCGATCCACGTCGACGAGGAGTTCGCGAAGAGCGTCGGCCTCCCCGGAGTGATCCTGCACGGCCTCTACACGATGGCCCAGGTGGCTCGGGCCAACAGCGCCGCGGTCGGCGGCGACCCGCGCAAGCTGAGGCGCCTCTCGGTCCAGTTCCGCGGGATGGGCTTCCCCGAGCAGGAGATCACGGTGACCGGGACGGTCAAGGACGAGAGGGACGGGACCGTGGTCGTCGACACGGTCGCCGAGCAGGCCGGCAACCAGATCATCCGCAACGCCGAGGCGGAACTCCAG